>CAYPGL010000016.1:3966-14390 GCA_964410035.1 uncultured Qipengyuania sp.
GGCGAAGACATCGGCGACGTGCTACCGGGAAAGCTGGCCGGAAAGCTCGAGCGGTTGGGTCTGATCTGAGAGAATTGCGGAACATCGACGACGGCCTGCTCGTTGATCGGGTGAAGGAGAAAATCGATATGCCCGAACGACAATCCAGACATTCTGACAACGACCTGATCGACCGGGTCAAGGAATACGACACGCCCTCACAGCAGAGTACCGCGGGCGGCGAAATCAACCGTAAGGTCGGGTCACGCGGCGAGCTCAATCGTGCACTGGATCCGGAAAATCGCGAGCCCGAAATTGGCTCAGATAATCCCAAGCAGGATGCAAAGAAGGGCGAAAAGACCCGTCAGGCCATCCAGGACAACCGATCAAGCTGACCCCAATTTTATGAGCTCAAACGCCCCGCCCATATAGCGGGGCGTTGTGTTTTAGACGGCTGTCCTTTCGGCCACCCGACGGAGCGCGTTGACGTAGGCTTCGGGCGGCTGCGCCCCCGGGATCATGAAGCGTCCCTCTACGATCATCGCGGGGACACCCGTGATATTCATTTCCATCGCGGCCCGTTCCTCGACGCGAGTCTTTCGGGCTAGGGTTTCATCGCCAAGCGCAACCCCAGCTGCCTCACAGTCGAGACCAATCTCTTCGATGACGTCGAGCAACACTTGGCGTTCGCCAATGCGTCGCCGGTGATTGAAATGCGCCTCGAACAACGCGAGCTTCAACCTAGTTTGTAATTCCGGTCCATGTTCCTCCAGCACCCAAGTAAGCAGCCTGTGCGCGTCGAAGGTGTTCCACATCATCGCATCCGGTTCGGGCTCATCACCGTGGTAATCGAGTGATACACCAGCAGCTTTGGCAGCCTCTCGCATCTGCTCCTGCACCTCCCGGGACTGCTCGAGGCTACGCCCGTATTTCCTGGCGATATGCGCGGTGCGCTCTTCACCATCCTCAGGCATATCGGGATTGAGCTCGAACGCATGCCAGCGGATATCCGTCTCGATCTCTCCTTTGAGTTGCTCGAGCGCTTGGGAGAGGTTTCCCCAACCCACGAGACACCAAGGACACATCACGTCGGACCAGATGTCGATCGAGAGCCTGCGTGGTTCGCTCATCTTGAAATCCACCATTCCATCAAGTGATGCGCAATAGCATGCGGCGGTGGCGCGACGAAGGGTCCGTGCCCATTCAGCGCAGCAATCATATCGTCACGAGAATACCAGCCTATTTCCGCCATTTCGGTCTCGTCGATCGTAAGAGAATCGTCATCGGCGTAGGAATGACAGCCGATCATCAACTGGCTTGGAAAGGGCCAGGGTTGGCTCGCGATGTAAGTCACATCGCGCACGCGAACGCCGCTCTCCTCAAGGACCTCGCGTGCGACCGCTTCTTCAATGCTTTCGCCGGGCTCTACGAAGCCAGCCAGCGCCGAAAAGCGTCCTTCCGGCCAGCCGAGGCCGCGGCCCAGCATCAGGCGCCCCTGATTCTCGACCAGCATGATCGTGACAGGATCGGTACGCGGGAAATGGCTTGAGCCGCACGAGCCGCAATCGCGCTGCCATCCTCCCTTGGCCAGTTTCGTATCACCTCCGCATTGCGCGCAAAAGCGATGCCTCGCGTGCCAGTCAACAATGCTGCGCGCGCCGCCATAGAGTGCCAGATCATCGGACGAGAGCGTCGCCATGAGCGACCAGAGTTGCGGGTTGGCCATCCGCGGCGAAGCATCGCCGCGTGGGGGGACGGCCGCAAAACAGGCCTTTCCGTCGTCTAGCCCCAGGAACACGAGTTCGGCATCTTCCGACACATCCGCCAAGGTACCCCACGACAACCGGCCATCGTTTCCGACCGCAGGCATCAGCCCGTCGAGCCCGAGCAGCCGGGCCTTCCAGTTCATATATCCGGCAAGACGCTCCGGATCCGCGCGAATATGGTCGGCGCGGTCCACTCTCGATCCCGTGAAGGAAAGAATAATGGCTCAGGCTCCCTGCATCGCGGCAAGATCGGACAGCACAGCCTTGGGGAACCCTTCATGGATCGGATAGGCTTCGGATGGCATGTACTGCGTCATCATGGTGGCGCGGAGGTTGGCCTTGTGACTGACAAATCCGACCGTTCCGGCAGCACCGCCCCAGCCATAAGCGTCGTTGTTTACCCGGCCGCCCGCACCGAAGCCTTGGCCTTCGATCCACGTTCCCTGGGTGGTGGCGGTTTCGGGCAAGAGATTGGAAGTACCTACGCGCACCGCCCTTTCCCCCATTACGCGGCGTCCGTCGATCTTCCCGTAACCGAGCAGCATCTGGAGGAAGCGATCATAGTCGCGTGTGCTGGAGACCAGGCCCGCCCCACCGAACGGAAATGCCGGTTCGTCGAGATAGACCGAGGAGGCTGCCGGATCCATCGGCAAAGGCACGCCCCCCATAATGCCGTAGTTCGTGGTGAACCGATCCACTTCGCTTTCAGGGACACGGAACCAAGTGCTGGTCATGCCGGTCGGCTCGAAAATCGCGGTGCGCAGATACTCGTCGAACTTCATTCCGCTGGCGACCTCGATCACGCGGCCTAGGAGGTCGAGACTGACCGAATAGCTCCACTTGGTGCCCGGTTGAAGGACGAGCGGCAGACGGGCCAGATTGTTTGCGAACTTGTCGAGGCCTTGAATGGCCTCTTCGCGGCCCAGTCCCGGAATCGGCAAGCGGCTGACCTGACCCGGCACGACCCCATATCTGACATATTGCTCGCGGATCGGACCTTTTTGAACGATGCTGTAACCGAGGCCTGCGGTGTGGGTGAGCAGATGGCGAACCGTAATGGGCCGCTCCGCCGGCACTAGATCGGTGACCGAACCATCATAGGTCCTCTGAACCATCATGTTCGAGAACGCCGGCAGGACCTCGGCTATCGGCTGGTCGAGCCCCAGCTTAGCATCGTCGATCAGCATCATCGCGGCCATGCCAGTGATCGGCTTGGTCATGGAATAGATGCGATAGAGGCTATCCGCATCGGCGCGCGTGCTTCCGCCGAGCGCCAGATTTCCGCGGGCAATGTACGTCGGATCCTCTCGGCCCCAGCCGAGCGCCGCGACCATGTTCGCCACCTTCCGTTCGCCAACATATTTGTCGACCATCGCGGCGACATTGCGCCACGCAGCGTCCGGATTTCCCTGCGCCAGCGCCATCCTGCCCATCGGCGCGCCTGCCAAGGCTGCCCCGGCAGTCAGCCACGCGCCTCCGCGCAAAAGCGAACGGCGCGAAAATTCCGGTGCGGCGAAGTCACGATAAGCCATTTATGATCCTCATCCTCAAATAACCGCCGACGTGATGCGGATTAGAAACTGAACGGTCAATTGCGAAACGAAACTCTTGCCAAGCCGAGGTGATTTACCCATATAGGACACATGCTTAACCTGCTTTCCATCCTTTTCGGGATCGTCTCGCTCGTCATCGTCATCCCGGCGACCATTCCTTTTCTCGGCTGGGCCAACTGGTTCGCCTTACCATTGATCGTGATCGGCGTGGTGATGGGGCAGATGTCTTCGAGCAATTCCGGACGGAATTTCAACCTTATCGTGTTGCTTATCGCGGCCGTCCGTTTGACGCTGGGTGGCGGTATTTTCTAGGTCAGCGCCAACCGCGCGGCTTTAGCGAACAGGGTCGGGAGGCCCGCCTCATCCAGCCGTTCAATTGGCCACCATTCACCCTCGTCCCGTGGTGTCGCGGTGCCGATGTAGCGCCTCACAGACAAATCTAATGTGAAGTGGGTGAAGGTATGCCGAACCAGGCCTGCCCCCTCCCACTCTCCTCCGAGTCGGGGTACCCCAGCTCCATCTGCGCGGGCCGACCAACCATCGTCGGGCAAACCTCGCATCCCTCCGAGTGTCCCCTTGGCTTGACGCCTGACCAGCCAAACTGTCCCCTCGCGCTCGATCCAGTAAGCTTCTCCGGTTCTCATTGGCTTTGGTTTTTTGGCCGCCTTTACCGGCAAGGCGTCAGGGTCATTCTCCGCCCAGCCGCGGCAGTCATCCGCCAACGGACACAAGAGGCACTTGGGATTGCGCGCGGTGCACACGGTGGAGCCCAGGTCCATCATGCCCTGCGCGAAATCGCCCGATCGCTGCGACGGGGTTATGGTCTCCGTGCAGACGCGGATAGCCTTTCTCACTGCGGGTAAAGGTTCGGTCAGTGCGAAAAGCCGCGCGACCACCCGCTCGACATTGGCATCGACTACCACCGCGCGGCGTCCGAATGCGATCGCTGCGACCGCAGCGGCAGTATAGGGGCCAAGGCCCGGCAACTGCCGAAGTCCTTCTTCGGTATCCGGAAAGCCGCCTCGCTCGGCGACTACTCTTGCCGCCTTCGAGAGATTGCGGGCACGGGAATAATAGCCAAGCCCTGCCCACGCCGCCATGATGTCCTCTTCAGAGGCAGCGGCAAGCGCCTCGACGCTTGGCCAGCGGCGTATGAAAGCTTGGAAGTATGGCTTTACCGCCGCAACTGTCGTCTGTTGTAGCATGATTTCCGACAACCAGACGCGGTAGGGATCGGGAGCTGCTTCGCCGGGCCTAGCTCGCCACGGAAGAACGCGAGCATTGGTATCGTACCAGTCGAGCAATTTTTTGGAGACTATGGCGGCCACGTTCCGCCTATGGCATGAGTGCTGGAGCAATGAAAAGCGACAAACCGAAAAGCGGAACGAAGGCGCCGAAGAAGTCGCCCAGGCCTTATGAACGTCCACGCGGTGGTCAGGCCAAGGCAATCTCAGACCTCATGCCGCAAATCGGCCGCCCGGCATTTCGCCGGTTCGGCTTCGTGCAGAGTTCAGTGGTGAGTCGCTGGCCGGAGATCGTCGGAGACACGCATTCGCGGGTCTGCACGCCCGAAATGATCCGGTTCCCTTTTGGCGAGAAATCGGAAGGCATTCTGGAGCTGGTCGTGCTTCCTGCCCACGCCCCGCTAATCCAGCAGGTTTTACCGGAGATTACCGAGCGCGTGAATCGCTTCTTTGGCTATAAGGCCGTGGCCCGAATTAAGCTCCGGCAAGGCACGGTTAAGCCTCCGGAAGACAGAAGGAGGACCAAATCGCCACCTTCCCTCAAGCCGATACCGATGGAACTGGGAGATAGCCTGCGCGACATTGGCGATCCGGAATTACGCACCGTCTTGGAATCCCTGGCACGAGGTCTCGGATCGCAGGACGAGAACGGGAACACCTGACTTGAAGAAATTTGCAAATCTGAAGAAGCCGCTCTTATTCATTGTTGCAGGTGCACTAGCTGCTACCGCTGCGGCACAGAGCGCTCCTCAGCCCGGTCCTCAGAAAAAGGGCAAATGGGGCGCAATGGTAACCGAGACCGAAGGTGGTCACCTGATCGGCAATCCTGACGCCAAAGGAAAGCTCGTGGAATACATGAGCTACACCTGTTCCCATTGCGCCGAATTCGCTCGTACCGGCGAAGGTGCTATCAAACTGCTTTATGTACCGACCGGCAAGGTATCCTACGAAATCCGCCACCTGATCCGCGATCCCGTGGATCTGACAGCTGCCCTTGCGGCCCAGTGCGGTGAACCCATCAAATTCCCGGGAAACCACGAGGCGTTGATCTTGAAGCACGACGAATGGATGGCCAAGGCGCGGAAGGTTACCCAAGCCCAGAAAGCTCGTTGGAGCTTTGGGAGTTTCGGCAGCCGAGCCCAGGCAATCGCGAGCGATCTGGACTTCTATGAGATTATGGAAGGTCGCGGCTATTCTCGCACCTCGCTCAACCAGTGTCTAACCGATGAAGCCAAGGCAAAATCGATTGCCGACCAAAGCCAAGCGGATATCGAAGCCCATTCCCTCAGCGGTACTCCGACTTTCATCATGGGCGGAAAAAAGATTGAAGCTCACGATTGGGCCGGCGTCCAGCCGCATCTGGACGAGTTTTTCCGCTAGCAGGAATTAGGACACCAAACCCATTTTGCCGGTGACAGCCCTGTGGACACGCCCAAGGCTGCGCTTCACCTTACCAACCCCATGTCTTAGCCTTATCGACCGACGAAGAGGATTTGCGATGAACCGCCGCTTGAATTTCGTATTTGCCGCCCCCCTTGCGCTCACCCTCGCATCTTGCGGGGGCAGTGCTGAGGAGGTCGATGCTACAGCCCTTGAAGGCGAGGCCGTTGCCGACATTGCTGCCCCTGAGGGACAAAGCTGGCTCGAAATCGCAAGTAAAACCGAAGAGGGTGGCTTTGTAATCGGCAATCCCGAAGCTCCGTTGAAGCTGATCGAGTATGCTAGCCATACCTGCGGTGCCTGTGCCTACTTTGCAGAAAGTGGCGCTGAGCCGCTGAAGGAAGATTACGTCGAATCCGGGGTGGTGAGCTTTGAAATCCGGCCACTTCTTCGCGACCCGCTAGATGTAACCATCTCCACCTTGGCCCGCTGTGGTTCGCCGGCAGGCTTCCACGCCCTCGCCGATCAGGCTTGGGCATCGCTTCCCGAATTTGGTAATAACCTGCAATCGAACGGTGCGGCATATGAGGCAGCCATGTCTGCTCCGCCCGAACAACGGTTCGTACAACTCGCACAGGCTGCGGGTCTGATTGATTTCTTTGCTGCGCGCGGCATCTCTGCCGACCAAGCACGCACCTGCCTTTCCGATGGCGAGGCGATCAATGCCATGGCGGAGAAATCGAGTGAGGTCGCCGCCGCCAACAACGTGACCGGCACACCGACCTTTTTCCTCAACGGCCAGCGGCTCGACGTGAACCAGTGGCAGGCACTCGAACCGATCCTTCAGCGCGCCGGCGCGAGGTAAACTCGGCTTTGGGGGGCAGACAGCGATGCTCATCAAACAGCTCAGGCTGAGCGGTTTCAAGAGCTTCGTCGAGCCCTCCACCTTGCGCATCGAACCAGGGCTGACCGGCGTGGTCGGTCCCAATGGTTGCGGCAAATCCAATCTGCTGGAGGCTATCCGATGGGTGATGGGCGAGAACTCGCCCAAGTCCATGCGCTCGGGCGGGATGGAAGATGTCATCTTCGCGGGCACAGCTAGCCGCCCTCCCCGTGATTTTGCCGAGGTGGCACTGTCTGCCGAAGACGACGGGGGCGAAGAACTGGAGGTCGTCCGCCGGATCGAGCGCGGTGCGGGCAGCGCCTATCGCGTCAACGGGAAAGATGTCCGCGCGAAAGATGTCGCGCTTACCTTCGCAGATGCCGCGACCGGAGCGCACAGTCCGGCACTCGTCAGCCAAGGCAAGATCGCTCAGGTAATCGCAGCTAAGCCCACCGAACGCCGGATGATGCTGGAAGAGGCTGCGGGGATCGCAGGCCTCCATGTCCGCCGCCGCGATGCCGAGAGCAAGCTGCGCCAGACCGAGACCAACCTTGCGCGGCTAGAAGACCTGATGGCCGGTCTCGACAGTCAGATCGCATCGTTACGGCGACAAGCTAAGCAAGCCGAACGATATCGCAAGCTTTCCGACGAGATCAAGACTGCCGAGGCGCGGCTTGTCTTTGCCCGCTGGCGCGACGCTGCCGTAGCGGCCGACGAGGCCAAGAGAGCCGCATCGCAGGCCGATACCCGCGTGGCCGAAGCCCAAAAGGGTGCCGACGAAGCGCAGAAGGCCCAGCGCGAAGCAGCCGAGAGGCTGTCCGAAGCCCGTGAGGAGCAGGCCGACCGGCGGGACGATGCCAGTGCGCATGGTCACCGCATGGCCGCACTGACGAGCCAGCTCGAAGCGGCCGAGCAGCGGCTGGCCGATCTCGTACGCCAGAAGGCCCAGCTGGAAGAGGATAGGGGCGACGCGGACCGGCTTACAAAGGATGCCGCGGAGGCGCTGGCACGGCTCGAAAAGGATCTCGCCGCGAGCGAAAAAAACCTTGCTGCCGACGAGGAACTGCGTCCGGAACTGGTAGCGCAGAGCGAGGATGCAGAGCGCGCCAGCCGCACCGCCGAACTTGCCCTCGCCAATGCCACCGCAGATAATGCCGGGGTCGAGGCCGAATGGCGTGTCGTCGAGGCGGAGGTGAACCAGGCCAAGGCGCGGCTTGAACGCATCGAGACCGAGGGCCGGCGCATGGCTGACCAACGTGCGGCCCTTGCTAGCGAAGACATCGAAGCGGCCGTTGCGCAAGCACGGGACACTGCGGAGAATGCCGCCGCCCAAGTCGAGGCGAAGCGCGCCGCGATCGAGGACATGCAGGCACGCAAGGCCGATCTCCAAGTCCGGCGTGACGAAGCCGCCAGCGCCTATTCCTCGACCAAGGCCGAGCTGTCCGGGGTCCAGCGTGAATACGATGCCTTGAAACGGGACCGCGAGGCACGCAAGCGGGCAGCGGCAATGCGCTCGGGTCGGCAGCAAGCGATCGACGGCGTACGCGCCGAAAAAGGCTATGAACGCGCAGCCGCCTCAGCCTTGGGTCGGGACGGTAAGGCGCTGCTTGGACTGCCCGACGACGGGAGCGAGGGACGCTACTGGACGGGGGCCGATACGAAGAAAGAGGTGCCGGACAGTCTCGTACATCACCTGCTCGAATGTCCCGGGGAACTGCGTGCACCGCTCAGCCTGGTGCATGTCACCGAGAGCGACGACAACCGGAAACTCGCGCCCGGCGAAAGCCTCGTGACGCTGGACGGACAACTGCGACGTTGGGATGGGCTGGTTGTACGCGGTGAAGGCGCGGCCGAAGCCGCGCGGCTCGAAGCGGAGAACCGCTTCGCCGAACTCGACACGCTCGTACCCGACCTGCAGGTGGCGGTCGACCGCGCCGAAGCCAGGCAATCCGAGGCGAGCAAGACGCTTTCCAATCTCCAGCGCGAAGTGATCGCTGCCGATCGCGATCTGTCTGCCGCCAGCGAGGCGGAGCGACAGGCCCTGCGAGCGCTCGACCAGGCAGAAGCGGCGCGGGAACGGGTGGCCGCGCGGATCGCCGAACTGGAACGAGCTGAAAGCGAGCTTGCAGACTCCGTCGAGGCTGCCCGTTCCGACCTTGCCGCCGCAGAAACGAAACGCGACGCCTTGCCCGATCCTGCTGCGGGCCGCGCCTCTCTGGAAGCTGTCCGCGCAAGGAACGAGTCTGCCCGGGCCGCGCTGCAGGCACGAGCAGCGGAACTCGCTGCGCATGACCAGTCGCTTGCGGTGGCGCGCGAACGCACGGCCGCACAGCGTGGCGACATGGCGAACTGGCAAGCTCGTTCCGGCGAGGCTGCCCGACGCCTTTCGGACACGGCCCGCCGGTTCGAGGAGATCGAACAAGAGCGCGCAATATTCGCTGCCAAGCCCGAAGGCCTGATGCGGGAAATCGAGCAGGGCGATACAGTCCGCAAGAGGCTCGGTGCCGAACTCGCCGAAGCCGAAAAGGCCGTGGGCACCGCCTGCCAGGTCGCGCAAGAAGCGGACCGCAAATTCGCCGCAGCAAACGAGGCACTTGCCGAGGCGCGTGAAAATCGTGCCGGCCTATCGGCACGGGCCGAGAACCAGGATGGGCGGCGCATCGAGATGGCGCGGATTTCCGGGGAGCGGTTCCAGTCGCCTCCCCCGCTGCTGCCGAAAAAGTTCGAATTCGAGGAAGACAGCGTCAAATCCGCGGATGCGGAAGGCGAGGAAATGGACCGCCTCACCGCCAGCCGTGAGCGGATCGGTCCGGTGAATCTGGTCGCCGCCGAAGAGCTGGAGAAGATCGAGAGCGAGCACGGCACCAATGCCGCCGAGCAGGAGGACCTGCGCGAAGCGGTCAACCGGCTGCGCGGCTCGATCGGCAACCTCAACCGCGAAGGCCGCGAGCGGCTGCGTGAGGCGTTCGAGAAGGTCAACGACCACTTCAAGCACCTGTTCGCGCGCCTGTTCGAAGGGGGCGAGGCGCATCTTGCACTGATCGACAGCGACGACCCTCTTGAAGCGGGGCTGGAAATATTCGCCCAGCCGCCGGGCAAGCGGCTCCAGTCGCTCACGCTGCTTTCGGGCGGCGAACAGGCGCTTACCGCAACGGCGCTGATCTTCGCTCTCTTCCTTACCAATCCCGCCCCGATCTGCGTGCTCGACGAAGTCGACGCACCGCTGGACGATGCCAATATCGATCGGTTCTGCGACCTGCTCGAAGCAATGGTGAAGGAAACCGACACACGCTATCTCATCGTGACGCACAACGCGGTCACCATGAGCCGGATGCATAGGCTGTTCGGCGTGACGATGATCGAGAAGGGCATCAGCCGGTTGGTAAGCGTGGACCTGGGCGGAGCCGAGGAACTGCTGGCTGCGGAATAGGTACGGGTTGGTAGCGGCGACGGATTTCTCAAAGCGAAGACCCCAGCCACCGCATGGCAACCTGTGACCTTTCGCAAGTCTTTCGGTAATTCAGGATTTTCTGGGCGTTTTGGCGCTGGCGAGGTGACTTTTGAGAATTGGCGCAATCCCTGTCACGACTATTGCTCCCTCCAGGATCGCGACCGCACT
>CAYPGL010000017.1:0-14228 GCA_964410035.1 uncultured Qipengyuania sp.
GGTCATCACGGTCGATGTGGCCGAGGGCGAAACCGTGACCGCAGGCCAGCGCCTGATGGTGCTCGAAGCGATGAAGATGGAACACTCCCTCACCGCCCCCTTCGACGGCACCGTGACCGAGCTTTCCGCCAGCGAAGGCGGGCAGGTCCAGGTGGAAACTGTTCTCTGCGTAGTGGAGCCTGCGGAGAAGGACTGAACTTCCAGTCCGTTCGTGCTGAGCTTGTCGAAGCACTGCAATTTCTTCTAACGCTGCTCCCAAGGTGAAGGTCGGTCCTTCGACGGGCTCAGGGCGAACGGGAGAGGGTTGTGACGTGGGAGCATGAGCTCGAGGAACTGCGCCGCCGGGAAGCGCTGGCCGAACAGATGGGCGGCGCGCACAAGCTCGCCCGCCAGCATGCGCGCGGCAAGATGGATGCCCGCACCCGGATTGCCGCGTTGGTCGATGAAGGCTCCTTCCGCGAAATCGGCAAGATCGCGGGCAAGGGGTACTATGACGAAGACGGCACTCTTGAGGCCGTCACCCCCGCCCCCTTCCTTTTCGGCAAGGCCACGATCAACGGGCGGCCCGTGGTCGCCACGGCGGACGACTTCACCATTCGCGGTGGCGCGGCGGATGCCGGGATCAGCCGGAAGATGGTGCAGGCCGAAAAGATGGCGCACGAGCTCAAGCTCCCCATCGTCCGCATGATCGACGGCACCGGCGGTGGCGGCTCGATCAAGACGCTCGAACAGATCGGCGCGACCTACATCCCCGCGGTGCCCGGCTGGTCCGATGTGGTAACGAACCTCGACATCGTGCCGGTGGTCGCCCTCGCGCTCGGCCCGACGGCGGGCCTCGGCGCTGCGCGTACCGTCGCCAGCCATTACTCGGTCATGGTCAAGGGCCTGAGCCAGATTTTCGCTGCCGGCCCCGCAGTGGTCGACGGCCTGGGTGAAAGCTACAGGGGATCGGCCGATCACAGCCAGGCCAAGGAAGACCTTGGCGGCAGCGCGATACACACGCGTAACGGGGTCGTCGACGACGAGGTTGCGAGCGAAGCGGAGGCTTTTGCCCGCGCGCGGCATTTCCTCTCCTTTATGCCCGAGCATGTCGGGCAGCTTGCGAGACGAGCCGAGTGCTCCGATCCTGTTCAGCGCCGCGATCAAGCGCTTGATTCACTGGTCCCGCGGAACACCAAGCAGGTCTATTCGATGCGTCGCGCGCTCGAAATGATCTTCGATACCGACACTGTGTTCGAGATCGGCCGCATGTGGGGCCGCGCCTGCATCACCGCTCTTGCCCGCCTCGACGGCTGGCCGGTGATGGTTTTGGCCAGCGACCCGTCCTACCTCGGCGGGTCGTGGGAAGCGAAGACGAGCGAGAAGGCCGAACGCTTCGTGAAGCTGGCCGACCAGTTCCGCCTCCCCATCGTCCATCTCGTCGACAACCCCGGCTTCATGATCGGCCGCGAGGCGGAAATGGCCGGCACGATCCGCTACGGAGTGCAGGCGATGAACGCCATTTACCGGGCCAGCGTCCCGCTCGCCAGCATGGTTTTGCGCCGCGCCTATGGCATTGCCGGGAGCGCGATGAGCAATGCGGAAAACTACCAATATCGCTTTTGCTGGCCCTCGGGCGACTGGGGCAGCCTGCCGATCGCCGGCGGACTGGAGGTGGCCTACAAGTCCGAGCTTGAGGCAGCCGAAGACCCTGCCGCCGAACTGGAAGCGATACGCGCGCGGCTGAACAAGGTCACTTCGCCCTTCCGCAGCGCCGAGCGTTTCAATGTGGAAGACATCATCCAGCCGCGGGACACGCGCCCGTTGCTCTGCGAGTTCGCCGCGCTTGCATGGCGCAAGCTGGAAAGCGAAGCCTAGTCTTCGTCCATCTTTTCGCCGAACAGTTCGCCCCGTTCGGAAAAAAGCACGAAGGCGAGGCTGAGTACTGCAGTGGCCAGAAGGGCGGCGGCCAGCGGGCGCGCCGTGCCGTCGTACATATAGCCGATCCATGCGCCCAGCGCCGCCCCGCTCGTCATGCGCAGGAAGCCTTGCGCACTCGATGCCGCGCCCGCGATATGGCGGAAGGGCTGGAGCGCGATCGAACCGAAATTCGCACCGATGAAGCCCAGCAGGCTCATGTTGGCGGCCATCAGCGGCACGAAGGTCCACAGGCTTTCGTTCGGCTGGCTGGCGAACCAGAGCTGCGCGGCAGCCACGGCGATGAAGGCGAACAGCGCGACGTGGCTGACCCGGCGCGCACCGAAACGCTCCACGATGCGGCTGTTCGACCAGTTAGCCACAGCCATGCAGCCCGCGCAAATGGCGAAAATGAGCGGGAAATCGTCGCCCGCGCCGAAGGCCTCGCCAATCAGCTGCTGGCTGGAGTTGATGAAGCCGAACAATCCGCCGAAAACTAGTGCGCTTCCCAGCGTATAACCGATGGTCTCGCGCAGCGTCACCGCGCTCTTCATGTTGCGCGATATGGTGGGCAGGTGGATGTCCTGCTTGTCTTCTTCGTGCAGCGTTTCGGGAAGGCGGAAATAGACCCATGCCGTCATTGCCAGTCCCGCAACGGCCATGGCCCCGAATATCCAGCGCCAGTCGCCGAAGGCCACCAGCACGGCCTGCCCGATGCTGGGCGCCACTGCGGGGACGAGCAGGAAGATCACGAAAATCAGACTCATCATCCGCGCCATCTTGTCGCCGCCCACGCGGTCGCGGATGATGGCTGGCGGAAGCGCAATGATCCCGGCGGCGAAGAAGCCTTGCGCGGCGCGCAGGATCACAAGCATGTCGAACGTCGTCGCCAAGGCGCAGGCGATGGAGAGGACAATATAGAACGCCAGCGCCACGAACAGCACTGGCCGCCTGCCATAACGGTCTGCAAAGGCACCGGGCACCAGCGTGCCGAATCCGGCGGCCAGGAGATAGGCACCGACCACGAACTGGCGGTCGTTACCCTGCGCCCCGAGATCGCCCGCCAGCGCGTCGAGCGCGGGCAGGATGGCATCGATGCCGAATGCGTTGCAGGCCATAAGCAGCGCCATCATCCAAATCAGCTCACGCTCGCCGATCATCGGGCGTCTAGCCTTCTCGGGAAGCGCGCGAGTGGTCGAGGCAGTTCCGTTCTTCATGCCGTGCCCCGGGCTGCGACTGGTTGACGCACAAGAATGCCTTCAGACCCGAGACCTTTCAGCAAACCGGCGCACAAACAGGAGTTTATTGCCCGAAACGAAAGAGCGCCTGTGACTTTTCGCTTACGCTGCTCAGATGCTTCGAAAGGGCGGCCAAAACCAATGCGGAGCGGGGGGAAGGAAGGTGTGGTCGCAATCATCGCGTTTTCGGTAGCGGGAAGCGTTGCATTAGGAAACGCTTTTGTCCGGGGGCATTCCGGCCCCGTTTTTGGGCCCCGAAACCTTCCGACGACACCCGAAAGCGCCTACATGATGAAGATGCCAGAAAGACCGGAGGAAGAAGGCGACGATAATGCGGAGGCCGACGGCCTGCGCAAGATCATCCATGTCGACATGGACGCGTTCTTTGCCAGCGTCGAACAGCGCGACAATCCCGATTTGCGCGGAAGACCGGTTGCCGTGGGCGGGTCGAGCGGGCGCGGCGTCGTAGCCGCTGCCAGCTACGAAGCACGCAAGTTCGGCGTGAAGAGCGCCATGCCCAGCGTCACGGCCAAGCGGCTCTGCCCCGATCTCGTTTTCTGCAAGGGCCGCTTCGAGGCCTACCGCGAAGTCAGCCAGCAAATCCGCGCAATCTTCCGCCATCATACCAACCTCGTGGAGCCGCTGAGTCTCGACGAGGCCTATCTCGACGTGACCGAGGACAAGCTGGGCATCGGCAGCGCGACTCGCATTGCCGAGCTGATCCGGCAGGAAATTCGCCTCAAGACCAAGCTGACTGCGAGCGCGGGAGTGAGCTACAACAAGTTCCTCGCCAAGCTCGCCAGCGACCAGAACAAGCCCGACGGGCTGTGCGTGATCCGCCCCGGCCAGGGCGCGGACTTCGTGCAATCGCTACCGGTGCGGCGGTTTCACGGCGTCGGCCCCAAGGCGGAAGAGAAGATGACGCGGCTCGGCATCGCGACCGGCGCGGACCTCGCGGCGAAGGATATCGCCTGGCTGCGCGCAAACTTCGGCAGCTTTGCGGACTATCTCTACCGTGCCGCGCGCGGAATTGATCTCAGGCCGGTGCGATCAAGCCGCATCCGCAAATCCGTCGGCGGCGAACGGACCTTCAGCCGCGACCTTTCCTCCGGCAGCGAACTGCGCGAGACGCTGGAGGACATCATCGACATCGTCTGGGGCCATATCGAGCGCGCAAAAGCAAGCGGCCGCACCGTGACGCTGAAGATGAAATACACCGATTTCCGGATCTTCAGCCGTGCGAAGACGGTCAATCGCCCGATTGCAAGCAAGTCCGAATTCGAAGGGATCGCTCGAAGTCTTCTCGAGGAAGTATTGCCGCTACCCATGCCGATCCGGCTGATGGGCCTGACCCTGTCGAAGCTGGACCGCGAAGGCGAAGATGAGCCGAAACGTCCCGACGCGCAGCTTTCCCTGCTCTAGCTTTTTCGAGCCTGCCACAGCTTCAGCCGCTCGCGTGTGTGCGGACTCAGCGGCTCGGGCAGCGAATGCGTGGGGAAGAAGCGCGCTTCGATGACTTCGCGCCCATCCGCTTCCGGCATGTCGCTGATGACGCCATCGAACAGATGCGCGGTATGCGGTGCGCCCGATAGCGTTTCCTCGAACGTGCCGACCAGCTTCATACCATCGATCTCGCAGCCAGTCTCTTCCATCAGTTCGCGCCGGGCGGCCGCGTCGGGCGTTTCGCCATCTGCAATACCGCCGCCGGGAAAAAACCATTGCTGCGGCCCGTAACTGTGCCGAACCAGCAGGATCTGGCCGTCGAAATCACGCCCCACCACGCTTACCCCGTCGCGTGCCTTGCCGCTGAATCGGCGCGTGCGTACCCGGATGCGGTGAGCGAACTTGAGGGCAAGGCGGTGCAGCGGCGCTGGGATCAGGTGAAGCATACCACCGGCTGTTTAGCGCCCGAAAGCAGCCTCGCAACCGGCAAATCGTTTTTCCCACCAACTGCTTCATCAAACACCGCGCGCTTGTCCTCTCCGCGGATGACGAAGGCGATTACCTCGCTGTCGAGCAGGGCGGGAAGCGTCAGGCTGATCCGGTCGAAGGGTGCTTCGGGCGGCAGGGGATCAGGCTTCAGACGGAGGATGCGGCGCGCCTCTTCCAACTGTGGATCGGTATTTGGAAAGAGCGAGGCGATATGCCCGTCCGCCCCCATTCCGAGCCATGCGAGATCGAAATGTGGCACCTGCTCCATGATGGTCAGCGTGACTACCTCGGCCCCCGCCGGTTCGAACAGGGCGCGGAGCTTGCCCGTGTTCGATGCCTCGTGATTTTCGGGGACAATGCGGTCGTCACCCGGCCAGACGACCAACCGCGACCAGTCCAGATCGGCTTCGAGCAGCTTGGCGATGATGGGGAACGGGGTCGATCCACCCGGCACGGTAATCGTCACCGGCCCATCGCGCGATGAAAACGCCCGTGCCAGCCGGTTCTCCAGCCATTTCGCGATATCCGCGTCGCTGGCGCTCTCGATGATCTCTACGTTTCCCATACCAGCCTCGATACAGCAAACCCGCCCACGGCCAAGCCGCAGACGGGCTGAATTGCTATGCGTAAACGGCGCTTACTTGCTGGTCTGGTTGAGGAACCAGATGCGTTCTTCGCACTGGTCGATCCAGTCGTCCACGATGCCGCTGGTGGCATTGTCACCGACGTTTTCGGCCTCTTCCTTTACCGATTCCAGCCGGTCATGGAGCTTCCGGTTGTCGTCGCGCAATTCCGTCACCATTGCATCGGCCGTAAGTGTCACATCATCCTGGTCCGCAATCTTGGACTGCTGGGCGACGCTGCCGATAGAAGTTAGCGTGAATTCATCGTTCTTACGCACGCGCTCGCCGATGTCATCGACCGTACCAATTAATTGGGCCGCCTGCTCGTCGAACAGGACGTGGAGATCGCGAAAGCGCGGCCCTGCCACGTGCCAGTGGAAGTTCTTTGTCTTGAAATAGAGCGCGACGGTATCGGCCAGCGCGCCATTCAACGCAGTGACGAGACCCGATTTGGCGTTGTTGCCGAGTTCGGCCATGATGTTTTTCCCTTCTGTCTTAAAATCTCGTCCAATCAACGTACGAGAGGAGCGCCGGTTTCGTGAAGGGTTTCGAGTGCTCTGATCGTCTTGGACGATTAAAGAGGCTCCGATATTCAATTATTACGATTTTTTGCCTCAGGCTGCCCATGGTCCGGTGATGGCTACCGTCCGGGTCGGCGCGTAAGCGTTTACGAAGAACCATTTGCCATCGGGCGAGAAACACCCGCCAGCCAATTCCGTCTGCAACCGCAGGCGGCCGAAGACATAGGGATTTCCCGAAGGGGTGATTCCGATCAGTCGGTTGTCGACCACGTCGGTATACTGGTCCTCGCATACGATCAGGTGACCATTGGGCCCAACGGTCAGGTTGTCGCCATAGTTGAATTGTTCCTCGTTTTTGCTTTCGAAAAACAGTTCGATCTCGTCACCTTTGCTGCCGCGCCCCGGGATCAGCTTGAATATCTGACCAAGCTGCTCCGCCCCGCCGCTGGTGGAGCAGATGAACAGTTCGTCCGTTCCCATGTGAATGCCTTCGCCGCGTGCGATCAGGGCCGCGCCCTGTGCCGCCGCCCGCTGGCGCAAATCGTCCTCCGGTGCTTCTACGTTGTCGAGGGGGAACCATTCGATCGCGTAGCGCCGGCCGACCGGCATCACCGCGCCGTCGTAATTGCGCGTGTCTCGCAAGCCTACGATGCGCATCGCCTGCAACTGGCCGCCCTTGGCGAGATCGCCCGCCACCTTGGGAGCAAAGCGATAAAGCACCGAATCGTCGCGATCCTCGGTCTGGTAGACGAGGCCGGTCGCCGGGTCGACGCTTGCAGCTTCGTGATTGAAGCGTCCCATCGCTTTGAGCGGGACCGGATCGACCAAGCCGGACGCGGCTGCCGGCACCTCGAAGGTCCAGCCATGGTTCTGTTCCAGCCCGTCGCCATAACGCTGGCCCGGACCGGTCGGAGCTTCCTCGCAGGTCAGCCAGCTGCCCCACGGCGTGATACCGCCCGAACAGTTGCGGATCGTGCCGCCGAGACTGCGGAATTCGCGTTTCTTCCGGAGCGTTGCCGCATCGAGCACGAGGGTGGTCGTCCCGCCCGGCACGAAATCGCCATTGCGTTTGCCGAAGCCTTTCGCAAACGCACCGCCCGCATCGTCCGTGGGCACAAGTTCGTGGTTGCGTACTAAAGCGATCTCACCACCCGGCAACGGCAGACATCCCATCCCGTCCGCCTTGTCCGGCACCGTCCCGCCATCGCTCATCGCGTTGCCGAGGCTGGAGAGCAGACGATAGGAGAAGCCTTCGGGCAGGTCGAGCAACCCCTGCGGATCGGCAACCAGCGGCCCGTAACCGGCCGAAGTGGAAGGCATCGTGCCCCGCGTCATGCACCCGCTCAATGACAGCGCGGCAAAGGCGCTGGCAGTGGCGGACAGGAATTGGCGGCGGTGCAGTTCGGCGGTCATCTCATACTCCATTCGCGCATTGCCATGCTCATGCGATAGCAAGGTGTAAGACAAATGACAGCTGTCGCTTGAGAGCGTCTTGATGTCGGAACGAATGATTTTGACAAGTCGTTTGTTTTGAAGAGGTCGGATATGCAATTCATTGAAAAAGGGCGCGGCTCGGTAATCTGCCGCGCATCGCTCAACCAGAATTCTTTGAGAGCAGCGGGGGTCTGAATGCCGAACATACTCTACATTCTCGACATAGCTATCGTCGCCGCCGCCGTTGCATCGGCGTGGTTTTGGCTGCAAGCGAGTACCAGGCGCTTGCGCCGGGTAAGCAAGTTCAAAGGCTTCGATCACGCCGATTTCAATCGCATGGTGACTGCGATGAATCGAGCTGGCGAGCTCAACGCCCGCGCTGCCTTGGCAACCGCATGCGCTGCGCTTCTTGCAGGAACGCGTCTCACCGCGGATCTTATTTTATGACCTATTTACTTCTTCTCATCGGATTGATTTTGCTCATCGGGGGAGGCGAACTGCTCGTGCGCGGTGCCGTTCGCATCGCCGAACACTTCAAGCTCTCACCTATGCTGATCGGTCTCACTATTGTCGGTATGGGGACATCCATGCCGGAACTGGCGGCTAGCGTTCAGGCTGCGATGGCTGACTCACCGGGCATCGCACTAGGCAATATCGTTGGGTCGAATATCGCCAATCTGCTTCTCATACTCGGCATAGCCGTCCTCCTGTCGCCCTTTGTCGTGCCGCGCAGCGTTTTATGGCGCGATGGGGGAGTGGGCCTGGCGTGCGTTGCGGTCCTACTACTGGCAGGTCATTTGTCTGGTCTCACGCGCGGCGTTGGAATCGTGCTTATGTTCGGCATGATTGGTTACGTCTATTTCGCGTTTCGTCAGGAGAAAGCGGGACAAACTCATAGCGCCGTTTATGATAAGGCGATGGCACTTGAAGAAGCTGACCCAGGGCTTGTCCCTCTAGCAGAGCCGTCAGGATCGCTCTTCCTGCCAGTCATTCTGTTCTTGGCTGGAATGGCGCTGATCGTGACCGGAGGCAGCCTCTTGGTCGATGCTGCGATTGCCATTTCCACAAGTCTGGGCGTATCCGATGAAGTGATCGGGTTGACCGTTGTGGCTGTAGGCACCTCGCTTCCGGAATTGGTCACTTCCGCCATTGCCGCGATAAAGCGTCATGGCGAGATCGCGCTCGGTAATGTCCTCGGCTCCAACATCTACAACATCCTTTTCATTGGAGGAGTGACGGGCATCGTCTCGCCGTCGCAGATTCCAGCCACCATCGTTGAATTCGATCTATTGGTGCTTCTGGGCGTCTCGGCATTGGTTATGCTTTTTGCCTTCACTGGCGGGAGGCTCTCCCGCGGAGAGGGTTCACTGCTCATCGCCGGCTACGTAGGCTACACCGCTCTTACGGCAGGCTTGATCTGATTGGCGCTTCACTCTTGCAAGAGAACGCTGCTATCCCAGCGCTTCAGCCCGGTCATCCCCAATGTCATCAATCTGCTCTGCGCGTTCATTGAGCGGGTTCTCGCGAGCGTGGGTTGGCGCTTCATCAGCTGGTCCCTCCATCTGGCCGGCGCGATCATCGCCGTAGTTTCCCAAACCCGTCGGACCGCGCTCAGGCGGCCTTTCCACACTCGATCGGACCGATGAGTTCGTTTCCTCTCTACACACTTGGTTTCGCCCTCTCCTCTTGGCGCGATAAAGTGCCTTATCTGCTTGCTGAAATGCGGTATTCATAATCTGCCCATGCCCAAAGGTTGCGACTCCAAAGCTCGCGCTAAATCCTGCTTCCTCGCCAATCGCAGGGTGACGGAATTGATTAAACTCCATTCGGATTGCCTCAGCAGTGAGAGCGGCTTCCTCCAGCGTGGTATCGACTAGGAGTAGGGCAAATTCTTCCCCTCCCATACGGCCCGCATAGTCGCCAAAATGCGTCAAGATACATGCGAAGGTTCGGATAACTTCGTCTCCGACCTGGTGACCGTATGCATCATTGACAGCCTTGAAACGGTCAATGTCGCACATGATGACCGAGCCTGTCAGCCCTTCAACCTGTTTAGCGAACTCATCGAACATGCGGCGATTGAGGAGGCCGGTCAGATCGTCATGTTCTGCCCGATGCTTGTGTAACGCGATGATGTTTGCGACGATCTTCGCAACCAGCAGTATGGCCAGACCCGAAGTCAGGAAGCTGAGCGCATTGATGAAGATGCTTTCGAATATTTCGACGTCCATTACCTGAAACGGGGTTGGTTCGCCGAGCAGAAGAGGAAACATCGGTGCGCGAATCGCAACACCGATCATCGAACAGAAACAGAGTAGCAATAGGGCGTTGTCGATTAGACTTCGAAAGCGCTGGCGCATCTGGATCCGGATGGCCTCGTAAAAGATGTAGACGCCGGCAAGCTGGAATGGGATGCATTGATAGAAAATGGGCACTCCCGTTGGGATCATTAGTAGAGACAGAACTATGAGGCCGGCAAATACCTTTAGCTGCCTCCCGCTCGCGACTTCGAGCTTGAGGCTTTGCCGGATTGCATTACCGGCACAAAGATAAGCTAGGGGAAGCAGTAAGCTTATGGCTGCCAGTCCCACGTCGGACTGAGCTGCATAGCGGAAGACGAGCGTTTCCGCGCCGACACAGGCAAGGGTCGCAGCAAGCCAGGCCAACGCCGAGCCCGCTTTCAAGGCGATGTGAATAGCTAGGCAGATGGCGGCAAGCGCGCTGAGTAAGCCGAATATTACTAGGTGGAGGTCCACCAGAATTTGCATCAATGCTCCCGGAATGCGGCTAAGAGTGCCGTCTAGCTGAAATTCCTAAAGGCATTGTTTCTGTCAATCAAATCGCGACCGGAGCTGCGAAGGTCGCGGCAACTTTTACTGTAAGATTGATAGACAAAGCGCCTCGGTTCGCCTGCGGCTAGGCCGCTTCTAGAACACTTCATGATCAGAACTGACCGCCCAAGCTGTAACGACAGCTTTTGCCGAATTGAGACTGAAAGCAGACCGACAGCGAGCGGCCCCTGACCTGACATATCCAGCGGCGGCCAAGCTTCTCAGCGTCCTGATGATAATGCTATTGCGAAGTAATCGCATAAGGGATAGGCGGTGGCAAATCTTCAGGGAGTTCCAAATGTACCGCTATCTCGTCGGCGCACTTGCGCTGGCCCCGCTTTCGCCCGTCTACGCGCAATCCGTCGATAATTTAGACAACACATCGCAAGACAAGGAAGGGGAAGCGACGATCGTCGTCACAGCCGCGCGCACACAACTGCCAGCCAGCGCGCTGCCCTTGACGGTGGATGTGATCGATAGCGAAGCATTGGAGAGACAAGTTCTGGTGTCAGGCTCAACAGTAGACGCAGTTTCAGCTTTACTTCCGTCCTTCTCACCAACTCGGGAAAAGCTGTCCGGTGCCGGAGAGAGCCTTCGCGGCCGCGCACCGCTCTATGCGATCAACGGGATTCCTCAATCGACGCCCGTGCGGGACGGTTCGCGTGACGGATATACGATCGATCCATTCTTCATCGACCGAGTCGAAGTCATTTACGGGTCGAACGCTTTGCAGGGTATCGGAGCTACAGGCGGTGTGGTCAATCAAGTGACCGTGGGCGCGCCGCGCGAGGAAGGCATCTCCTTCCGCACCCTCTCCCAAGTTACAATTCCAGACGGTTTCGATGGTGAAGGTATCGGTGCCAAGACCGGCGGGCTGGTGAACTACCGGTCCGGACCGTTCGACGCGAGTTTCGGTGCGACGCTTGAGAAGCGCGGCGCATTCTTCGATGGCTCCGGAAATCGCATCGGTGTTGATGGCACCCAAGGTGAAATTCAAGACAGCGACAGTTGGTCGGTCTTCGGACGGATTGGCTACGACTTGGCGAACGGTGCGCGTATCGAGGTAGTCGCAAACACGTTCGAACTGGAGGGCAACGCCAATTACGTGTCGGTCCCTGGTGATCGATCGGCCAACATTCCTTCTACCAGTGAACGCGGCGAAACTCCCGGCGCGCCGCCTTCCAACACTGCGGAACTTCTGTCAGCTTCATTGGTCGATCCCGACCTCGGCGGCGGTACATTCGTGCTGCAGGCTTTCTACAGCCGCACTAGCGACGTTTTCGGCGGCGGCGTGTTCGGGACATTTCAGGATCCGATCATCGATCCCAGCGGCACTCTGTTTGACCAGTCCGCCAACCGCTCGCGAAAGCTCGGCGGGAAGGTCAGCTACGAGCGGGCATTGCCGGGTTTCGAAGACCTTGTCCTGACCGCGGGTTTCGATGCCCTCTTCGACCGAACCGAGCAGTCGTTGGTGCAAACTGACCGCGTATGGGTACCTCAGAGCGATTTTCGTAGTCTGGCCCCATTTTTGCAGGGGAACCTCGCCGTTGCCGACGGGCTGGTCCGCTTGGCAGGTGGCCTCCGATATGAAAATGTCGAACTCAACGTCGGCGACTTCACTACGCTGGCAAGCTACGGCGCCGTCGACGTCTCGGGCGGGTCTCCATCATTTGAAGACGTTCTCGTGAATGGCGGACTCATCATTGAGCCGGTTGATGGCCTCCGGGCCTACGGGAGTTATGCCGAGGGTTTCACCATCGCCGATGTTGGCCGGATTCTTCGGGGTATCACCCAGGAGGGGGTCGACGTGGACGATTTCCTGTCGCTGGAGCCGGTCGTTTCCAACAATCGCGAACTAGGCATCGAATGGGAAGGCGGCGACCTGGAAGCTTCGGCCAGTTACTTCTGGTCGTCCAGTGATTTCGGTTCGCTTCTAGTCCTGCGAAACGATGTGTTCGAAGTCGAGCGTCAGCCGATTCAGATCGAAGGCTTTGAGGCTAGCCTCGCATGGCAAACTCCGGTCCCCGGCCTCTCACTAAGCGGGGGCTATGCCGCTCTCGAAGGGCGCACAGGCGGAGACGGCGATGGTTCGGTAGATGACGACCTCGACGGTGCGAACATCTCGCCCGACCGCGTCAACTTGGCAGCGGATTACAGCTTGGGTCGGTTCAGCGCCCGTGCCCAAGCTCGGATGTATCTAGAGCGCGAGTTCAACGACGCTTCCACCGCTACCGACTTTGAAGGTTACACGCTACTCGACGCCTTCTTATCCTACCGCGCCGATTTCGGCGAGATCTCCCTCGCTGCCCAGAACCTGACCGACGAGTTCTTCGTAACCTACGATAGCGATACGGTCCGGACGAACGACAATATCCGTTTCTTCTCTGGCCGCGGGCGCACTTTCACCGTGAGCTTGCGCAGCGAGTTCTGATGAAGGTCCTCTCGCTCCTGCATCGCTGGACAGGCGGTCTGGTCGGCCTATTGCTGGCCGTCATCGGCCTGTCGGGCACTGTTCTTCTCTGGGAAGACAACTGGATCATGCTGGAAGGTGCGAATGAAGCACCGGCTAACGGTTTCGCCGAGTTGGGCAATGCGATTGAAGTTGCGGTCGAGTCTGGCCCTCCGCTGTCTCGCATCACCTTCGCCGGAGACGAGATCGGTTTGCACCAGGCAATCTACTCGGACGGCAGCGGGGCCTACATCGCGCAGGACGGCACTGTCGTAGATCGCTGGTCCGGGATTTGGGAGCGACCCGAACTGTGGTTGTTCGATCTTCATCATTACCTGCTGATGGGCGAAGCTGGTAAGATTATTACGGGAGCGCTGGGAATTCTGTTGCTGGCGTTCACCATCACGGGAGCGATCTTGTGGTGGCGCACTCGAAAGACTTTCCGCTTTCGCATTTGGCCTCCACGCTACACGGCCAGTGCAGTCATCCGGCACCATCGCGACCTTGGCATAGTGGCCTCGCCGTTGCTGCTCTTGGTAGCGGCTACCGGAACGATGATGGTGTTTCCGGCGATCTCGGGGGTTCTGCTCTCACCGCTCGCGGGTCCTAACACCAAACCATACCTGCCGTCTGATCTCGCTTCCATTAGCAAAAATACTGATTGGTCCGCTGTGATGGCCAGTGCGCAATCTGCTTATCCTTCGGCTGCCGCGCGGCGATTGATGATGCCTGCAGCCTCTGGCGAACCGATTGCCATTCGTTTCCGCCAGGATTTCGAATGGACACCGAATGGCCGTAGCTATGTCTGGGTGGCGCCTGACACCGGATTGGCGGTCAGCAAAGATGATCCTGCAATGGGCGACACAGCCTCTGCCGTAATCGAGAAAATCTACCCAATCCATGCAGCCAAGGTTGGGGGACTGGTTTGGCGGATCGCCATGACCTTCGCGGGATTCGCTTTAGTCTTGCTAGGCCTTTTCGCGAGTTGGTCGTTCTGGACAGCGAAGATTTACAATCGTACCTTGCGTAATCGATAGTACCCGCCGAGCAGCTCCTCTCGGCCAAGCCCCGGACTTCTTTTGTCAGGAGCATTGGTTCCTTTATTCAGCCTGCGCCTTTCCGGCGATCAATCACCGGACGCTCGACGCCGGTCATGCATTAGCGCATCTAAGAACGTCATTTCTTGGCGAAACGGTGCAACGATCCGCAATTTATGCGCATCTTTAATGCAGCGGGGGGACAATGAGGATGGAGCGGGTGAAGGGAATCGAACCCTCGTCGTCAGCTTGGGAAGCTGCTGCTCT
>CAYPGL010000018.1:0-14137 GCA_964410035.1 uncultured Qipengyuania sp.
GTGCTTCATGTTGTCGCGCAGGTAATCGAAGCCGAATTCGTTGTTCGTTCCGTATGTAATGTCGGCGCCATAGGCATCGCGGCGCTGCATTTCCCCGAGATTGGGGACGATAACACCGACCGTCAGCCCGAGGAAGTTGTGCAACTGGCCCATCCATTCCGCATCGCGGCGGGCAAGATAGTCATTCACCGTGACGACGTGGACGCCTTTGCCTTCGATCGCGTTCAAATAGGTGGCAAGCGTAGCTACAAGCGTCTTGCCCTCGCCCGTGCGCATCTCAGCGATTTCGCCCCGATGCAGCACTACACCGCCAACCATCTGCACATCGAAGTGGCGCATACCGAGAACGCGAACCGAGGCTTCGCGAACGGTCGCGAAGGCTTCGGGCAGAACCTCGTCCAGCGTCTTGCCGTCCGCTAGTTGCTGACGGAATTTGTCCGTCTGTGCGCGAAGTTCGTCGTCGCTGAACTCCTGTATCTGGCGTTCGAGCGCGTTGATCTGGTCGACGATCTTGCGAATGGAACTGACGTAACGGTCGTTGGAGGAGCCGAAAACGGACTTCATGAGCGTATTGAACATGGGGGGCGAAGGCCTTGAATATCTGGGGGATCGTATGCGAAATACCCGCGCACACCGCTGGTGCCGGGAAAGCGTATCTGAAGGTGCCGGAAAGGCTATTCGTAAGCGCGGTCGGCGCCGAACATGACCGACGGAATGTAGACGGTGACGGGTTCCTGCTTCTTGCAGGGCGTTACCTTCTCGCCGCGCAGCTTTTGCTTGCGCTGCTTGTCAGCGCAGACATTCTGCGCATCGCGGGTTTCGGTATCCCGGGCATCCGACGGCTGCTCCACACCCACGCCCACAGCACTGTTCACCGCGGCCTGTACAGGCGCGCCCATGGCAGCAAGGCCAGTGAGGAGAGCAATCAGGGCGAGTAGCTGGCGCAGCATAATTGCTCCAAGAGATAGCGTACAAATACTAAGGATTAAAGAGCAAAGGCCGATTTTTCCGCGGTGAGCGGTGCTTGCGGGGAGGCGCGGGGCGGTATAGCCCGCTGGGATGGAAATGCCCCCTTCTCCTCTCTCCCGTCCCTTTCCCGACCTTCCCTTGATCGACGGCGTGACGCTCCGCGTGGCGCGCGCGCGATACAAAAACTGGGACCGGGCCGATCTGACCTTGGCCGAACTGGCGGAAGGAACAAGCGTTGCCGGGGTTTTCACCAAGTCGGCATGCGCTTCTAGCGAGGTCGAAATGGGCCGCGAGCAAGCCAAGCTTGGCAGGGCGCGCGCACTTATCGTCAATGCCGGAAATTCCAACGCCTTTACCGGTATCCGCGGGCGCGAGGCTGTGGAGCAGATCATGGCGCAAGTCGCCGAAGCGCTGAATTGCGAGCCGAGCGAAGTGTTCGTCTCTTCCACCGGAGTCATTGGCGTCCCGCTCCCTAAGGACAAGGCGCGCCACGGAGTGACAACTATTCTGGAAGCCGAACCATGCAGTTGGGAAGATGCTGCCCGCGCGATCGGTACGACCGACACTTTCCTGAAAGGGTCGGCCGCCGCGGCGATGCTGGGCCACAGGCGGGTCGAACTTGCCGGAATCATCAAGGGTAGCGGAATGATTGCGCCAGATATGGCGACCATGCTGGGGTATATTTTCACTGATGCCGCAGTGGAACCCACATTCCTACAAGAAATGCTGTCGAAGGCGAATGAAGAAACCTTCTCCTGCATTACCGTCGATGGTGATACCTCGACGAGTGACACTGTGCTCACCTTCGCCACCGGAAAGGCAGGAAATACAGCGCTTTGCTCGTGGGAGGACCCCGGGGCCGACGCCTTCTATGCAGCCTTGCTCGACCTTTGCCGGGATCTGGCGCAGCTCGTGGTTCGCGACGGAGAAGGCGCGCAGAAATTCATCGAGATTGCCGTGACCGGCGCGACTAGCGGCACGAGTGCGCGGCGCGTCGGGCTCGCGATAGCCAATTCACCTCTCGTGAAGACCGCGATCGCGGGCGGCGATGCCAATTGGGGGCGCGTGGTCATGGCGGTCGGAAAGGCGGGCGAACCTGCCGACCGCGACCAGCTCTCGATCGGGTTCGGAGGCACTTGGGCGGCGAAGGACGGCCAACCGCTTGCCGATTATGACGAGGCGCCCGTGGCAGCGCATCTCAAGGGTCAGGAAATCCGCATCGATGTGGACCTGGGGATCGGCGATGGCCGCGCAACCGTCTGGACCTGCGATCTGACGCACGGGTATATTTCGATCAACGCGGACTATCGTTCGTGAGCAAACTCGATGACGAAATCCTTGCTCTTGTGAAGCAGGTGTCCGAGCAGGTGATCCTGCCACGCTTCCGCAATCTTAGCGAGGGGGACGTGGAAGACAAGGGCGGCAACGACCCCGTCACGATTGCCGACAAAGAATCTGAAGCTTTGCTCCGCGAAGGGCTATCCCAGCTGGACGACACGATCGGCTTCGTGGGCGAGGAAGCAGCCCATGCCGATCCCACCATCCTCGAGCGGCTCAATTCTCCCTGCTGGATCGTCGACCCGATCGACGGAACGCGCAACTTTGCCTGCGGCAAGCCGCCCTTCGGAATCATCATTGCGCGTGCCGATGGGGGTCTGGCGCAGTCTGGCTGGATCTACGATTGCCTGTCGGGCCGGTTCTGCGTCGCGCACAGGGAGAAGGGCGCGCGGGTCGACGGCGAGCAAATCGCTTCCCGCGGTTCGGGCAGGAACCCGCCCGTCGCTGCCATTTCGCTGGTCTTCATGGATGAAGCGCGCCGACAAGCAACCCGTAGGCATATCTCGCCGAATTACGAGCTGGTCGACATTCCTTACTGCGCCGCCGAACAGTATCCGCGGCTAGCGCTGGGCGAAAACGATGTCTCGATCTTCGAGCGCACACTGGCCTGGGACCATGCTGCAGGAGCATTGTGGCTGCAGGAAGCGGGCGGGAAGGTCGCGCGGCCCGACGGCACACCCTTCCGTGTGGACGAATGGGACCGCAAAGGCCTGCTCGGCGCCGCCACACCCGCACTCTGGGACGAATTGGCTGCGCGCTACGCGGAAATGTGACCCTCTTCTGACAGGATGGCAGAACCGGTGGCCGGGCGAAACTCTTTTCAATAGCCAGCGAGCGCACTACCCTGCCCTGAAATGACACGAAAGGTCCTCCTGTGACCCTTGGCGATGCGATGAATCCCGGCACCATAACTACCGGTGACGAAGCAGCGGGGCGCGAGCCACCCGCTGCACCGGAGGCGGCGGAGGATCGCTATGTGAACAGGGAGCTGAGCTGGCTCAGCTTTAACCGCCGCGTGCTCGCCGAAAGTGAGAATGCCGACTACCCGCTGCTCGAACGACTTCGCTTCCTTTCCATCTCGGGAAGCAATCTCGACGAATTCACGACCGTGCGTATCGCGGGTCTGGAAGGACAGCTCCAGCGCGGTATCGAGACAACCGGGATCGATGGCCGCAGCCCCCGCCAGCAGCTCAATGCTATTCGCGAGCAGGTTCTCGAACTTGAACACCGCCAGCAGGAAAGCCTCGAGATCCTGCGCGGGCTCTTGGCAGAGGAAGGCATCGTCATTGCGCTGGTTGAAGAGCTTCCCAAGGGGCAACAGCAATGGCTGGAGGAATATTTCGAGACCGATATCCTGCCGCTTATCACACCGCAGGCAATCGATCCTTCCCACCCCTTCCCCTTTGTCGCCAGCGGAGGGATGGGCGTTCTCTTCCGCCTGAAACGCGGCAAGCGAAAAGGCGAACTCGTCGAGATGGTACTGATCCCCAGCGGAGTGCCGCGCTATGTGCGCGTGCCGGGAGAACAGGCGATCTATGTTGCGATCGAGCAGCTCCTCACGCGGTTTGCCGACCGGATGTTTCCCGGGTTCAAGATTCTTGGCGACGGCATCTTCCGTGTCCTGCGCGACAGCGACATCGAGGTTGAGGACGAGGCTGAGGACCTGGTTCGCTTCTACCGCACCGCCATCCAGCGGCGGCGGCGCGGTCGTGCCGTCCTGCTCGAACTGGATGACGAGTGCGATGCGGCGGCCGAGGCGCTTCTGCGCGATCAATTCGACGTCGATGCAGCAATGATCGTAAAGACCGGTGGTATGCTGGGCCTGCGCGATCTCGACGCAATCTGCGGTGAGCCGCGTCCCGATCTCAAGTTCTCCCCTTTCTCGCCGCGCTATCCCGAGCGCGTTCTGGCACATGATGGCGATGTCTTCACCGCGATCCGCGAGAAGGATATGGTCATTCACCACCCATACGAGAGCTTCGAGGTGGTGGTCGATTTCCTGCACCAAGCCGCGGTCGACCCCAATGTCGTTTCGATCAAGCAGACGCTTTATCGCGCGGGCGACCAGTCACCCGTGATCGCCGCGCTGGTCGAGGCGGCACAGAATGGCAAGGCGGTGACGGCAGTGGTCGAACTGAAGGCGCGTTTCGACGAGGAGCGCAACATCCGCTGGGCCAACGAGCTGGAGCGCGCAGGCGTGCAGGTCATCTATGGCTTCACCGAGTGGAAAACCCACGCCAAGGTTAGCCTCGTCGTGCGTCGCGAAGAGGATGGCTACCGCACCTATTGCCACTTCGGCACTGGCAACTACCACCCGGTTAATGCCAAGATCTACACCGATCTCAGCTACTTCACCGCCGATCCGGCACTGGGGCGCGATGCCGCCAAGATGTTCAACTTCATAACCGGCTATATCGAACCCGACGATCTGGAGCATCTTGCCATTTCGCCCATCGGTCTGAGCGAGAGGCTATATGATCTGATCGATGTGGAGATTACCAATGCTAAGGCTGGCAAACCCTCCGGCATATGGGTCAAGCTTAATTCCATCACCAATCGCGCCATGATCGACAAGCTCTACGAAGCCAGCCAGGCCGGGGTGGAGGTTCGTATGGTGGTCCGGGGCATCTGTTCGCTGCGCGCCGGCATTCCCGGCTTGAGCGAGAACATCAGCGTGAAATCGGTCATCGGCCGCTTTCTGGAGCATGCCCGGATGTGGGCCTTCGCCAATGGTAAGGAACTGCCGAGCCGACAAGCCAAGGTGCTTCTCACCAGCGCGGATGCAATGAGCCGCAATCTCGAACGCCGCGTCGAAGTGCTCGTCCCCGTGACGAACAAGACGGTTCACGATCAATTGCTCAAGCAAGTCATGCTGGCAAACATCCTCGATACCGAACAAAGCTGGCGACTCGATCCGGACGGTCAGTATCGCCGGATGGGCAAGGGCCAGGGCGGCTTCAACTGCCATGAATACTTCATGTCGAATCCTTCGCTATCGGGGCGCGGATCGGCGCTCGACAGTCACGACGTGCCGCATCTGACCCTGCCGAGGCGTGAAGCGTGAATAAATCCAAGACCCGCAGCCCGAAGTGGCAGCGCCGCCTGATACACCCGCCGCGTGCGGTCATCGACATCGGTTCGAATACCGTCCGCTTGGTCATCTACGAAGGGACCGGGCGCGCCCCGGAGACAGTCTGGAACGAAAAGGTCGCGGCACGGCTGGGGCGCGACCTTTCCGAGACCGGCCGCATTCCGGACGAAGCAAGCGAGGAAGCGCTCGCCGCGCTTGGTCGATATGCATTGCTGATCCGCGATCGCGGCATCGACGACGTGCAGACCGTCGCGACGGCTGCAGCGCGGGATGCTGGGAACGGCGAGGCATTTCTCGCGAAAGTTGCCGAGCTTGGATTGGCGCCGCGCTTGCTCAGCGGCGAGGAAGAGGCATGCGCATCCGCTTATGGAGCGATTGGCGCGTTTCCGGGCGCGGAAGGTATCGTGGCCGACCTGGGCGGCGGTAGTCTCGAACTGGTATCCATCGGTAAAGGCGAATGCCACGACGCAGTGAGCCTGCCATTCGGCACTCTACGCTTACCCGCTTTCCGCGCGGCCGAGCGTGATCTGACAGGCACCGTCCATGCAAAATTGGAAAAGGTCGGCTGGGCAAAAACCCATTCCGGCCCGCTCTACATGATTGGCGGCACCTGGCGCGCTCTTGCCCACTACGCGATGCAGGCGGCCGATTATCCGCTTACCGACCCTCACGGTTTCTGCCTTTCGGTCGCCGACGCGAGGCGGCATGCTCAGCAATTGTGCAGCACGGATACCGCAACGCTCGAAGACATTTCCGGCATCAGCCAAATGCGTGCTTCCTATCTTCCCGACGCGGCCGCCTTGCTGTTGCCGCTGCTGGACGAATTGCAGCCGACTGAGCTCATCTTCTCAAGTTGGGGCATCAGGGAAGGTCTGCTCTATTCCCGGCTGAGCGAACTCCAGCGTTCGCTCGACCCTCTGCTGTCGGGAGTCCATGCCTTTGCCGAACCGCGCGATGCGCCGGTGACCGATGCGGCGCGCGTCGCGGGCTGGACGGTCGAACTTGCAAACGGCAAGGGCAAGCGCAACGAACGCCTTCGCCTGGCTGCAGCGCAACTCGCCGCGGCGCTCCAGCGGGTCGAACCCAATCTTCGTATCAATCACGCAACCGAATGGGCACTCGACAAGCGCTGGATCGAATGTTCCGCGCGAGATCGCGCGATGATTTGCGCCGCACTGTTCGGCAGCCTCGGACGCACCGAACTCCCGGCCAAATTGCGTGAACTCGCAGGCGAGGATGACCTGCGCGAGGGACTAACTTGGGGGCTGAGCTTCCGCCTCGCTCGCCGTCTCGGGGCAGGATCGCGCAATTCGCTCGGCAACAGCAGGCTGAGGCTGAAGAAGAAGTCGCTCGTGCTCTACCTCGACGAAAGTCGCGCCGCGCTGGCAACCTGGCCGCTGACCAACGAGCTCGAGATCCTTGCCGAATGGATGGACCGCAAGCCGAAGATCAAGATCGGCGACTATGATTTCGAGGATGGGCTCGAAAGCGAGGAGTGACTGTCAGCCCGCGGTTGCCGGGGCGGCCAGCGGGAAGAAGGGAATACGCACTTCGAACGGTTCACCGTCTTCCCGGTGGAAAGTGTAAAAACCCTCCATCGAACCGAACGGCGTATCGAGCGGACAGCCCGACACGTAATCATGGCTATCACCCGGTTTGAGGACGGGCTGTTCGCCGACCACCCCTTCGCCATCGACGTGCGCGACCATTCCGGCACCGTCGGTAATCCGCCAGTGCCTGGTCATCAACTGAACCCGTTCGTGCGACGCGTTCTCGATGCGGATGTGGTATACCCAGAACCACTTTTCCGCCTCGGGCTGCGATTGCTCGGGCAGGAAGTTCACCGCGACCCGCACGGTAATGCCATCGGTCATGGCGTTATGCTGGAAGAGTTCCTTGATCACCGCTTCAACCTAATGCCTCCAGTCCTGCGCGCAAGGGGACTGAGGAGCTTATTCGGACCTCTTAAAACTGGTTAACCGTACTGCGTCAGTGAATCCTAAGAAGCGCGGCCCATACGGCATCGCGGGAAAGGGGATGCGAAATGTTTTTCGCCTTCGTAAGCCGGTTGATTTCGGACATTGACGGCGAGGGACGCATCGAACTGATGCTCGCCGCGCAGGTGGTGCTTGCCGCCATCGCCCTCTGATCGGCGCTGGCCCGGGAATCAGGGCATACCGCCTGTCAGATAGCGCTCGATCTGCTCGAGCCGCTCTTTGCCGAACCACATTTCCTCGCCGATGAAAAATGTCGGTATGCCGAAAGCTCCGCGTTCGACCGCAGCTGCTGTGTTCGCGGCCAGCTTCTGTTTGACCGCGTCTTGCTGCGCACGCCGGATCAGTTCGGCAGCGTCGAACCCGGCTTCTTCCAGAACGCGCCCTGCAGCCTCGGCATCAGTGCAGTCGATGTTTTCCTCCCACACCGCGGGTTGCAGCGCATCGACCAGAGCCTGTCGCTGGGTCTCGTCATCAGCTGCCATCAGGATGCGCTGGAGCAGGATCGAATTGAACGGCAGCGCAGGGTGCATCGAAAACCTGTCCAATCCGTGGCGTTTCAGGAAGCGCTCAAATTCAATCACTGCATAGGGGACTTTTCCCTTCACTGCCGCATCGCGCACCATCGGCGGCGCATTGCCCGTGAGCTTGTGCATCCCGCCCAGGAATACCGGCGTCACCGCAACCCTCGCCCCGGTCCGCGCGGCGATTTCCTTAAGCGGATACCAGGCGAGATAGCCGTTCGGAGCGGCGATATCGAAGATGAATTCAATGGTTTTCTGCATGTCTTCCTCCGCCAAGATATTTCCAGAATCGGCGCTGACTACTGCCCGCGCATATGGGCAGGAACTCGATCGGATTGCCCACCGCATCGTTTGGCAAAGCTAGAGCCCTGCTGCCGACAGAGCGCGGTCGAGATCCTCGCGTAAATCCTCGATATCCTCGAGTCCTACGTTGATACGCAGCAGGCCCTCCGTCACGCCCATCTCGGCGCGCGCCTCTTCGCTCATGGCAGCATGGGTCGTGCTGGCGGGATGGCACATGAGACTTCGCGCATCGCCGATATTGTTCGACAGATCGACCAGCTCGAGCGCGTCGAGAAGCGCGAAGGCGCGCTCGCGGCTCTCGACGTCAAGCGCAAAAATCGGTCCGGTGGCGGACATTTGCTCCATGGCCAGCGAATGCTGCGGATGGCTGGGCAGACCGGGATGGAGAATTCGGGGGACGCGCGGCTCGATGAAGCGGCCAAGCTCCACCGCGTTCTCGCTCTGCTTTTGTGCCCGCAGGCCGAGGGTCTCGAGCCCCTTGAGGACCACCCAGGCATTGAAAGGCGAGATATTCGGTCCGGTATTGCGCTGGAATGGCAGCAAGACCTCGTCGATCCATTCCTGAGAACCGCATACAGCTCCGGCAAGCACCCTGCCCTGGCCGTCCATCAGCTTGGTTGCGGAATAGGCCACCACGTCGGCCCCAAAATCCATCGGACGTTGCAGCACGCTTGTGGCGAAGGCATTGTCGACGACGCTGGTGATGCTGCGTGACTTCGCGAGGCTACAGACATGCGCCATGTCGACCACATCCAGCGTGGGATTGGCCGGGGTCTCGAAGAAAAATACCTTTGTGTTCGGCCGGATAGCCGCTTCCCAGGCATCATTGTCTGCACTGTCGACCACGGTGGTCTCGATGCCGAAGCGCGGCAGCAACTGATCGAGCAGCCAGCGGCACGAACCGAATGCCGCGCGTGCACCCACCACGTGGTCGCCAACGGACAACTGACACAGCAGCGCAGTGGTCATGGCGGCCATCCCGCTCGCCTGCGCGCGGCAAGCCTCCGCGCCTTCCATCAGCGCGATCCGTTCCTCCAGCATCGCCACGGTCGGGTTCTGAAGCCGCGAATAGGTCATCCCCTCGGCCTCGCCAGCGAAGCGCTCGGCGACCGTTTGCGCGTCGTCATAGGTGTAGCCCGAAGTGAGGAACAGCGCCTCGCTCGTTTCTCCGTGCTCGCTTCGCCAGGTCCCGCCGCGTACGGCCTGGGTGGCGGGGCGCCAGTTGCGGGTGATCGAGCGGTCAGTTCCGGTGGTCTTTTTCATGGCACGCGGGATAGCACGGAGCCGGAACGCAGCAAGCAAAGGCTGTTGTCAGCATCAATACGCTCGCTTAATCGCGATAACCGATGAGCCGCGCGCCCGATCAACCGATTGACCCGATCCGATGGTGCGCCGTCCTGACCCTCGCATTCTGGGCGCTAGTCCTGTGGAATCTGGCGATCCCCAGCGCGCCGTATTTCGACGAAATCCATTATATCCCCGCTGCCCGCGACCTGTTGGACCTATCCACTTTCTCGAACCGGGAGCACCCGCTGTTCGGCAAGGAGATGATCGCGCTCGGCATGGCGATCTTCGGCGATAATCCCTGGGGCTGGCGGTTTCTTCCTTCGGCAGTTGGTGCCTTAGCGCTGTTTGCCATCATGCGGAGCGTCTGGTTCGGGACGCTGGACCGGTTTGCAACGATCGCAGCGGGCATATTGGTGGCGACGGGATTCCACCTGTTCGTCCATTCCCGCATCGCGATGCTTGATATCTTCATGATCGCCGGGCTGGCTGTGGCGTCCTGGCAGTTCGCCGCCGCAATGCGCGAACCCGAAACGGGGCGCAGACGCCTGATCGCCACCGGGATCGCCTTGGGCTTGGGCATGGCTTCGAAATGGAATGCACTGATTATCGCAGCCGTCCCGGGTCTCGCGTTTCTCGTGCTACGCTGGTTTGCCGGTCGCCGCCGCCTGCTTCTGAGCCGGCGCGGCATGCCGGTCCCAGGAATAACATTGGCAGAGGCATCCGTATGGCTCGGCGTACTGCCGCTCGCTGTTTATGCAGCGACCTTCCTGCCTGGCTATTTCTACACGTCAAATCCGATGAGCGAGGGGATCGTGGCGCATCATCGGCTGATGCTTGCACTGCAAACGCAGGTCCTCCAGCCCCACCCCTACCAGTCGACCTGGCCCGAGTGGGTGATGAACTGGCGCGCCATCTGGTACCTTTACGAACCGATCGACGGGGCGCAGCGCGGGGTCATCCTGGTCGGCAACCCGCTGACCATGCTGCTCGGCTTGCCTGCGCTCTTGTGGTGCATGTGGCAGGGAATTGCAGCCAGGAGGCCGATGCATGCAGCGGTGGCGCTGCTCTATGCCGTCAGCCTCGGTTTCTGGATCGTAGCCGCCAAGCCGGTGCAGTTCTACTACCACTACTTCCTGCCAAGCACTATTATGCTGGTAGGCTTGGCACTGGCTCTGAGCGATTTACGCGATGCTGGCTGGAAACGCGTTGCCACCGGCATGCTCTTCGCAAGCGTACTCCTGTTCGGGTATTTCTACGAAGTGCTGGCGGCAGAGCCTCTCTCGCGGGCGAACAGCTTTCTCACCTGGACCTGGTTGAGCAGTTGGACATAGGCGGTCAATACCGTCCCCACACAAAGCGACTCGATAGCGCGTAGTTCCACACCGATCCGATCACGATCCCGACCAGCGCGGCAAGAAGCGAATGGAGGCCGCTTGCGTAAAGCAGGCTTGCCACAGCTATATTCGCAAGGGCACCGATCGAGCATGCCGCGACGAAGCTGACCCAGCCGCGCAGCATTTCGCGCGCGCTTTCCAGGCGCCGGTCGCGATAGGTCAGGAAGTTGTTGAGCCAGAAATTGAAAGTCATCGCCCCCAGCGTCGCTATGGCCTGGCTCCAGGCGAACTGTGCCCCCGTGGCTAGCAGGCAAAGGTAAAGGATGGCGAGGTGTACCAGCACCCCCAATGCCCCGACCGTACCGAAGAGGGCGAACCGCGTGGGAATGATACGCCCGAACGTCTTGTCATAGAGACCGGCGAGGAAATCGAGCGCGATTGCGCGGTCGAGCTTGCTTTCTCCAGCACGACGACGGGCAAAATTCATCGGGAAGTCGCGGACCTTGAGCGGCCTGTCAGATGACGCCAGCAGATCGAGCAGTATCTTGAACCCGATTCCCGAAAGCTTCGGTACGAGTTTCAGCGCGGTATCCGTCTTCAAGAGGAAATACCCGCTCATCGGATCCGACAGCTCCGCTCCGGTCAGTTTCCTCACCAGTCGATTGGCGATGCCCGACAGCTTTTCCCGCTCGGGGCTTGCCCAGTCCTTCGTACTCGCGCCGTCCGCGAAACGGCTTGCGACCGAAACATCGACTTCGCCGGACTTCACCGCGTCCAGCATCTGGGCGAGCAGCGCAGGATCATGCTGGTGATCCGCATCCATGACAGCGACGTAGGGCGCGGCGGTGGCGCAGAACCCCTCGATGGCGGCGCTTGAAAGACCGCGCCTGCCGATCCGCTGGATCACGCGGATACGATTGTCGCTGCGCGCAAGGCGGCGTGCCTCATCGGCGGTCCCATCTGCCGAATTGTCGTCGACGATGAGCACTTCCCAGCCGTGGGCGCCTAGGTCATGCTCGATCCGTTCCACCAAGGGAGCAAGGTTGTCGCGCTCGTTCAGCGTCGGAAGGATGATCGCGAGGTCGAGCGCCATGTTCGCGGACTGGCGCGGATCACACGGGAATTCAAGACACTGCAGCAAGCGCCCTCAGGACAGCGTCACCGATTTCGCTGGTAGAAGCGGTTCCCGCAAGGTCCGCGCCGCGCACATCGCTGGCCACGACCCGTGCCACAGCACGTTCGACCCGGCCCGCATCGCTCTCACGGCCAAGCGAGTGCCGCAGGAGCATGGCAAGGCTGAGGATCGCGGCGACGGGGTTGGCCTTCCCTTCCCCGGCAATATCGGGCGCGCTGCCGTGAATTGGCTCGTAAAGTCCGAAAGTGCCGAAATCGGTGTGCCGTTCGCCAAGACTGGCACTGGCAAGCAGGCCGATGGAGCCCACACACGCACTCGCCTGATCGGAAAGGATGTCGCCGAAAAGGTTTCCAGTAAGGATCACGTCGAACTGGCCGGGACTGCGCACCATCTGCATAGCGGCATTGTCGACATACAAGTGATCGAGCTGGACGTCGGGGTATTCGCGCGCGACCTCGATCACCGTCTCGCGCCAGATGCGGCTGGTTTCCAGCACGTTCGCCTTGTCCACGCTGGTGAGGCGCTTGCGCCGCTTCTGCGCGGCCTGAAATCCGATGTGGGCGATGCGCCGAACTTCGGTTTCGTTGTAAGACATGGCGTCCCACCCCTCGCGTCCGCCCTCGCTGGCACGCTCGCCCTTCTCGCCGAAATAGACGTCGCCGTTCAGTTCGCGCACCACGAGCAGGTCGATCCCGCGTACCACTTCGGGTTTGAGCGACGACATGTCTTCAAGGCCGGGATAGCCCGCTGCAGGCCGCAGGTTGGCGAACAGGCCGAGTTCGCTGCGCAGGCCCAAGATCGCCTGTTCCGGACGTTGCTCGCGCGGCAGTTCGTCACATGCGGGATCGCCTACCGCACCGAACAGCACCGCATCGGCGGCGCGGGCCATTTCCAGCGTTTCCAGCGGCAGCGGCGTGCCGTGGCGCCGGTAAGCGATACCTCCGACATCGCCCTCGAACAGGGAAAGCTGCGGCAAGGAAATCGCCTCTAGCACCCGCTTTGCCTCTGCAGTTACTTCGGGACCGATCCCGTCGCCGGGAAAAATCGCAATCTTCATTCAGGCCATCCGTTCGAGCCGCTGCATCAGTAGAGTCCTAGCGGCTAGAACGTCGGCGCGGGTGTCGGCAAGCAGATAGCGGGCGATCGGGGCCTCGCTGGCGCGCAGAATTTCCAGAGCTTGCTCAAGCCCCGCTATCTCGGGCTTTACACCGCCGTATCCCATTTCACGCAGCAATAGCACTTCATAGGATGCGAGCGCCGATGCCCAGCCCCGCGCCGACGGGGCATTGCAGATCGCGTCGAGCAACGCGGAGATGGCCCGATACAGGCTGGGATACGGATTGCGTTCCGGCAAGGCGCTGGCGGTGAGCGCACAGGTCCACGCAATGGCTGCGGCAGGTAGCGGCTCGGTCAGCCAAGGTCCCCGGCTTTGCGAGAGTTCCAGCCGGGCGAAGGGTAACTGGCTGTCGGATTTGGCGCGTATTTCAGCTTCGACCAGATTGCCGGGAATGACGACCGGGCGCAGCTGCCGCCCGCGGCCGCCCGCGACATAGGCTGCCAGCATCCCGCTTTCCTCGGTGAAGAGCCGCGCGATAATCGCAGTTTCGCCGTGCGGACGGGCAGCGATCAATATGGCAGGTGCGCGTAAGTGCATCGCTGTGCCCTAGCGAAAGCCGGTACGCGGCGGAACGGTCAGTTTGACTGCGCTTCCTTGGACGCCATTACCGCCATGGGCTCCGGGCGCCCCATCGACCAGTTCTGCTGCATCCGAACCTGCGGGTTGGGCGCGCACCAGATTTCTCCGGTTGCGGTGATAGCCGTCACCCAGAGCAGATTATGCTCCTGTCCATAATCGATAACGGCAAGCGCATATCCGTCACCACGTCCAAGGACATGGAGCGGAACGGGAGGATTGAGCTGAGTAAGCATGAGCGACGCCTTTCAATGCTGCGACGCTCAAACGGGGAACGGGTTCCCCGGCGATAATCAGGACTTCTGCTTGGCTTCCAGCGCGGCGACGCGGACGGCGAGATCCTCTGCCTGCTCGCGTGCCTTGGCGGCCATCGTCTTGACCGCGTCGAATTCCTCGCGGGTGACGAAATCCATCCCGCCAAAAGCTTCTTTGGCGCGTTCACGCGCCGTCTCACGTGCTTCACGAGTCA
>CAYPGL010000019.1:0-13719 GCA_964410035.1 uncultured Qipengyuania sp.
CGACGTCGGCGCAAAGTCGGCCGAGCGCTGCACCAACCATTCCTCCCGAGAACAACCCCGCAACGATTGCGGGCACTTTTACACCGAATGCAATCGACTGCCTCCAGAAAAGAAACTTAGTTCGATTGAGGGACATCGCGACCGGCTGAAGGCCGATGCTGAACACGCTCATGATGTAGACCATCGAGAAAATCTGGACGTACGGTACCGCTTCCGTCCACTGATTACCCAACGCCAATTCGACGAACGGTTCGGCAACTAGAGCAAGCCCTACGCCCAGCGGCGCGATTAGCATTGCGACTGTCGACTGGGAACGCAGATGCGATCGGCGCAAACGCTCGCTGTCCTGCGATATCGTGGCAAGGCCCGGGAACAGGGCATATCTGATCGGATAAACCGTTTCCCTCGTGGGGATCACGGCGAGATTGTCGGCCATCGCGTATACGCCGAGTTGCCCCTTGGGAAGGGCGAGGCCGACGATGAGCTGGTCGATGCGCCAGTTGAGCGTCTCGAAAATTTGGCTGAGGAACATCCATCCCGAAAAGGACCAAATCTCCCGCACATGCTTCAGCGTCAACTGCGGCCGGTACGGCACGAGCAGATACGAGATGATCGACGACGCCAGCGCGCCGATGAAAGTGCCGAGAATGATGGCCCAGTAGGACCGGAGGATCAGGGCGAGGATCACGGCGATGATCACACCCAGCGCCCGGCGCAGGAACTGCGCGATGACGAGCGGCCTGAACGTCATCTGCTTCGTCTCGAGCCAGATCATGGGATTCTGCAACCCCATGATAGCACCTCCAATGCCCGAGACGAGAAACACGAGCACCAAGTCGCCGTTGCCGTAGATCATCGACAGCGGCCAGGCCGCCAGCGCAAAAATTGCGCAGATTGCGCCGGACCGGATCAGCGCCATGGTCCAGGCCGTATCGATATGGGTGCGGTCGACGCGCTCTTTCTGGATAAGAGCGTTGTTCAGCGACAGCTCGGTGCAGGATTGCACCACCGACAAGACTGCGGTTGCGATCGCGACTATGCCGAAGTCTTCCGGCGTGAGCAGCCGAGCCAGGATGAACAACGCAAGAGCGGTGAGGACATTCGCTGCGATGTTTCCGCCAGCCAGGGACAGGGCCCCCCGCATGACGCCGAAGCGAAGGTTCATGTCCGGTTGGCTCCCGACAACGCATCGCCGTGCAACGCAGGGCGCCGCGGGCCGGGGCGTGCGGCCGGGAACGGGCGCGTTCGGGGATTAACACCTTCGTAATCCGCTGCGGAAGGTCGCGACTGCACAGCGATTGAGCGAAGGGCGATAGCCGCGCCTGCAATCATGGAAACCAACGCTGCGGGCACTGCATGAGGGGCGGAAACCGCTGCGGGAACCAAGCTCAAGATCGCAGCAGTCCCGAAGGCGCCGCCGAGAGTTTCCTCTGGACTGGGACCGATGCCCCAAGTCGATCTGCGAGAGCCCTTGAAGACCGACTTGAGATAAAGGACGTATGCCACGGATCCAACAATGCCGACCGAACCGAGGACTGCGGTAACGATACTGGACGAGCGGAAACTGCCGGGTCCGACCCCCAAGCCATAGGAGGCAAGGAAGGCGTTCCATCCCTGTGTCGCCCAGAAAAGACGTTGCCGGCCGGAAAAGCTCTGCGGCTTGTCCAGCGTCATTTCGGCGACTAGGTCCCAAATGCCTAGCAGAACCTGAGGCACGACCGCGAAGATAGCGCTCAGCACACACAGGATGGCAAATCCGGCGACCGCGGCGCGCATCATCTTACCTGGCGGCGCGGCGCTCGGGACCAGGATCGCCCGCAGGATAAAGAATATCGCATATGCGCCGAGCGAGACATAGGCTGTCGAAGCCGTGCTTATTACGAGCATAAGGGCTAGCGCGCCAGCCACCGAGCCGGTCGCCGTAGGGCGGATGGAGCGGTACCACATCTCGGCATTGATCACGAAAAGGATGAAACCCTGCGTGGCGTAGACCGAGGCTTCCGCTAGAACGCCTCTTATCCGAATGAAACCGTCGGTGCTATGGTCGAGCAGATTGTAACTGGCATTGCGGAAGACGGCCAGTATCTCTTCCATCGGTGTGCCGCGCGTCACCACGTCCGCGATGCCCGTCAGGACATGGAACCACCCCGCAAGAAGAATCGCCCAGATGAAGGCATTGAGCGCCCCGGAGACGCGGGAAAGAACGTAGCCGGTTAAGCCGAGCATCAAAGCGCCAAACATGTAGAACGCTCCGGTGACGTTCTGCGCCGTGGGCGCAAGGGGGATGGTGTCGAAGTCTCCGAGACCAGGAGTGGGCTCCATCGGAAAGACCATCAAGTTCCCGGCAAGAATTCGCGGACCCAGATACGCCATGGCCATTCCATAGAAGACGAACAGCACCAGCCACCTGTTGTCGCGGGCGGCGGCGGGCAGTAGGCCGTGATAGCCGCCCTTGGGCGTGAGTATCTTGAGGGTCGTAAACAACAGCGCGAAATGCACGACCGGAATGATCGAGCCACCCAGTGCCGGCAATGATATGGCGGCAGAGCCCGTCATGATCGCGCTGAAGACCAGGAAGTAGATCGCGCTTCGAACCGTCCCGAACAGTATGATGTACAGGCCGATCAGAGCAGCTATGACGCCGATATAGGTAAGTTCCATCGCTCCGTCCCGTCAGATCGCGGCGACCACGCGCGCAAAACGGCGGTCGAAACACTCTGCGGAAAAATTCTTTGCGTGCTCCACGGCCCGGTCAGGGTCAAATTCCGTCAGGAAATGCTCCATCTCCGCGATGGCTGTAGAGAGTGATCCGGCATTCTGCCGGTCGAAGAAAACGCCGGTGACACCGGGCACTACGGTGTCGACCGCTCCGCCGCGGCCGAAGGCGAGCACTGGGCGTCCAGACGCCATGCATTCGACCGGCGTTATCCCGAAATCCTCTTCAGCGGTCATGACGAAGGCCCGGCATCGCGCATAGGCTTGGCGGAGCGAGGCGAAGTCCAATCGGTCGATAAAGGTAACGTTCGGACCCGCCAAAGCCTTCAGCTTCTTCAGCATACTCCCCGTCCCGACCATGGTCAGGGGCAGCCCATTTGCCGTGAACGCCTCCACCGCAAGATCAGGTCGTTTGTAGGGCACCATCTGTCCGATCCACAGGTAGCTTTCGCCTACGTCTTCGCTCTTCGAAAAAAGGCTCGTTTCGACCGGAGGATGGACGACTTCGGCGTCGCGCCGCCAGACCTTCCAGATGCGCCGCTGGATGAAGGACGAGTTCGCTACGAATTGATCGACCCGGGTGCTCGAGGTGACGTCCCACTGGCGGAGCCGGTGGTAGAGATAGGGCATCGCCCATCGCGCCAGCGGCGACGCTTCGGCGCGATATTGGTGATAATGGTCCCACAAATACCGCATGGGTGAATGGCAGTAGCACAGGTGCGTAGCGTCCGGTCTCGTGATGACGCCCTTGGCGGGGCCGGATTCGCTACTGATGATGAGATCATAATCGCCCAGGTCGAGGCCTTCGAGCGCCATCGGCATCAGCGGAAGGTAGTACTGATAGAGCCGGCTGGCGAATGGGAGGCGGTTGACGAACCCTGCCTGGATGGGGGCCTTCGCGAGCCGGGTCGATAGTTTTCGCGGATCATAAACATTGGTGAAGATGTCGGCATCGGGATAGAGATGCAGCAACCGTTCGACCACGCGCTCACCACCGCGCATAGCGACAAACCAATAGTGCACGATGGCCACCCGCGGCGCTGAAAACGCGCTCCGGGTCTCGCCCTGTCCCCCACGGTAAGCGAGGGCGACCGGACTATGCATAATAAGATTCGTACTGCGAATAATAAAAGTTCGGATCGTTGGGATCGAGGAACGAGCGCTTCCTCATGTCGACGGCCGAGAGAGCAATTCCGACCACGTTGATGTGCTCGGGAGGGAGGCGCCGTAACGCAGCCTTCACGGCAAGTTTTGAGGTCGACCGCCAGCGGGTGCAGAAAACGACTGCATCCGCCCGGCTGGCAAGGATCCGGGTTGCCGCGATCGGAAGGACCGGTGGAAGGTCGAGAATGATCCGGTCGAAATGCTCGCTCAGCTTGTCGAGCAGATCGGAAAACTCCGGACCGCGTAGCAGGTGTTCGGGCTCCTCCTTGCTCGGCGAGAGCGGAAGGACGCAAAAGACATTGTCGTTATCGTAGTCAGAAAGGTCGAGCGGCGCCGTGCCGTTGAGCACGTCGATAAGACCCTTTTGGCCCTCCTGCATATTGAGAAGCCGGCTGATACCCTGACGTCGCAGGTCGCAATCGATCAGCATCGTGCGCTGGCCGCTGGCCGCAAATACGCTGGCGAGGCAGCAGGAGGTGACCGTCTTCGACTCGTTCGGGAGGGCGGACGTTATCGCAATAACTTTCGCCCGCCCGTGCGTCGCCAGATCGATCGATGCGCCAAGGGAACGGAAGCTCTCCGAGAACGCAGATTTCGGCGCATCCTGCACGGCGGTGGCGGGGTGGTCGATGGCCCCATCAACGGAGGAGAGGAGCGGTATCGAGGCAATACACGGAACCCCGGTTTCACGCTCCACCTCGTCCGGGGTCGAGAGGCCCTGAAACAGCGATTCGCGGAAATGCGCGACTAGGAAGCCGAGCCCGAGGCCGAGGATGATCGAGAGCGCGAAGTTAAGCGGAATATTCGGGGCGTGTGGAAAGATCGGTGTCTGGGCCAGTGTCAGGATACGTGCACGCGGCGTTTCGCTTCCCTCGGCCGCGAGCAGTTCCTTGAAGCGATTGAGGTAAGTTTGATATATCTCCTGCGAAGCTTCAGCAGACCGTTCCAGTTCGCTTAAGCCGACCATCGCATTGTTGTTCTGCGAAAGCATCGCCCGCGCGCCCGAAAGACTTGTGTTGAGCGAAGCGAGGCGCTGGGCGGACACTTCCTGACGCGCCTGGAGATTGGAGATCACCCGGCCGATTTCTGCGTCGATCCGCTGCCGTACTTCCGCCAGTTGGCTCTTCGCGCGGATCAGTTGCGGATGGTTCGGACCATATTTCGACGAAAGGTCGGCGACTTCTGCAGCGACGAGAGCTTCCTGCGAACGAAGGGAACCCACAACCGGCGAGCCGAGCGCTTCGCCTACGTCATCTCCGAGGGAGCCTGATCTCAGCTGCGCCTGGGCAGTGCGTAACCGCGCTTGGTCCTCGGCCGCTTCCGCCCGCGCAGTAGTCACCGCCTGGTTGTAGGTTGAGATTTCCTGCTCTGTCAGCGAAGCTCCCGAAGTGCTTAGCAGATTGTTGTTGATGCGGTATTGCTGGAGAGATTGGGTGTCGGCCTGGGCCTGCGCGCGCAGTTCCGCAAGGCGCTGTTCTACGATATTCCGCGCTTCGGCATTGCGTTCCTGCTCGCTCGATAACTCCCAATTCACAAACTGGCGTGTATATTCGTTCGCGATCCTGGCGGCTTGCGGGGCATCCTCGGCTTCGTAAGCAATCGTTAGGGCGAAGCTCTCTCCCTTGCGTTCTATCGACACGTTTTCCTGGAGAGTATCTACCACCTCGCGCTGTCCCGTCTCGTCGACCCCACCTGTCAGACCGAGCGAATTTGCGACCAACTGGGCCATTTCTCGCGACCCGATGATTTCGACCTGCGTATCAAGCAATTCGCTGGTTAAGGCGGATTGGGGCACATTTTCAGCGTTTGACTGTGCGACGATCGCCGCATCGTTGGTGAGCATCACCTCGGATTCTGCGCGATAGGTCGTTCCCATGAAGAATGAGATTGCAAGGCCGAGGAGGGCGACCGCTCCGGTAACCGCAAGGATAAGTTTCAACTGTCGCCGGAAAAACCCCACACTCTCGGACAGATCCAGGCGGTCCGTCGCGGGAGGCGGATAGGCCCCGTATGGCGAAATAGCCGATGCCGCAGCATTGTGCTTGATCAAGCTGTTCTCATTCATCCCGCATCTCCAGGTTCCCTTTGGAAAAATGAAACCTCATTTCCTGCGACCTCTGCCGTTGCCATCACCACGCCGCTCTGACGCCGATCGAAACGGCGAAGCCGTCGTAGCTCCGGCCGAAATTGCCCCCATCCTGGTCGCGGTAGCTGGCCGATGCGATCACGCCGATCCGGTCTGCCAGACGGTAGGTCGCTGAAGCGCCAACGGTGACGCGCGTGTCTTCCCGCAACTGACCGCGGTAATCCTCTTCGAGATACTGGGCGTCTGCCGTCAGAAGCAGCCGCTCGCCGACCGCGTGTTCCGCAGTCAGACGGAAAGAGCTCGAGATCACAGCGGCGGATTGGCGAACGCGGCTCGGATCGACATCGCGCGCTGCTCGCGCGGTGAAGCGCCAGTCCGGTTTCGGGGTCCACCGAGCCTCCAGCCGATAATTGATTTCCTTGGCCGTCTCGAAATTCGGGTCGTCGAAATCCTGCTGCAAGTAACCGACCGCCGCCTCGACTTCGAGTAGTTGGGACAATTCGTGGGACACTCCGATAAGGCCGTAGAACCCGTCGGAATCGCGAATTGGCGTTGACAATACGTCGTAATCGAGGGCCCGAAGGCCGGCTTCGGCAAAGGCCTGGGTTCTGGGACTGATGCGGAAATCGACCCTGGCCTGCATCCGGCTTACCAATACGTCGCGGAACTCCAAGTCGACCGGAACTCCATTGAGGGTTGCATCCTCGTAATCACGCTTGAGGATGCTTCCCCCGATCCCGATCTCCAGACGATTGCCGGCGCGCGATACCTCGAGCGAGGCCACCTTGTCATGAGACACCACAGGCCGGTCGGTGAAAAGCGCGTCGCCAGCCGTGCCGCGAGGCTCGATGCCGCGTGAATATCCGGCGAATGCTTCCACGTTGATGTTGCTGCCCAGCTCGAGCAGCGCCTGGGCGTTCGCCCGGTATTGCTCGCTGTTTTCGCTCGATACGTCGATATAGCGCCGGACGTCTGCGCCCGCTTCGAAGCGCAGTTCGTGGCGCGAGAAATCCGAACGCACGGTCAGTTGCGGTCTCAACGAAATGACGACGTCGTCCACTACCAGTGTGTCGAGATTGTAGATGTTGGAATCGTAGGCGAATTCCGTCGTCGCCTGCGGATAGAGAACGAAGCCGGGTGAGAGCCGGACACCGTCGCCTGCGTCGGGGTCGAACAGCTCAACCGGGGTCACTACGTCCTCGGACTGCGCATGCACCATATTTGGCGCAAGGTTTCCGAGGCACGCAAGTGCGGCAGCCCCGAAGCGCCCGCTTTTGAAAAGCTTGCGACCCTGCGACGAGCGTGCCTTTGGCTTCATCGGCAAGGCCGATCGTGTGCCTCCAACGGAAGCGGGTGACCAAGGGTGTTGCTTCCTATCCCAATGGGTAATATCACTACTCATCATGGATAAGGCCCGGGTCCCCAAAAAGGGTTCATCGCCCGTCCCGTTAGGAGGGAGTACGAGTCGCCCGGTGCGAGCGACCGGCGCTGCGCGAGGTTTCGTCATCGCCATCCCCTTTGCATTTGCAATCTGGCTGGCACTTTTCCTGTTGCTGTCGTGATTGGCATGCGTTGCATCAGCGCGATCCCCTGCAGGTGACCACTGCGGGAACAGTCATGATCAGAATCCACAGGTCCATGCGCAGGCTGCGCGTCCTTGAATACAGCACGTCCGCTGCGACCCTGCGTCGATAGGACACCTCGTTCCGCCCGCTTATCTGCCACAGGCCGCTGAGGCCCGGCTTCACGCTGAAATATGATTGACTGTAGCGGCCGTAGCGCGGGATTTCGGCCTTGATGACCGGTCGCGGACCGATCAGGCTCATCTCGCCGCGCAGTACGTTGAACAGCTGCGGCAACTCATCGAGACTTGAGTTGCGCAGGAAGCCCCCGATACTTGTGATCCGTGGATCGACAATGAGTTTCTGATTTTCGAACCATTCGCGCCTGAGGTCGGATCTTGCCGCGATGATATTCGCCAGAACCTTTTCGGCGTCGACCCGCATGGTTCGAAACTTTAGGCACTGGAAGATCTGTCCCTGGGCTCCGACACGTTCGTGCCGGAAAAGTATCGGACCGGTACTGGTGACGCAGACCGCGAGCGCGACCAAAATCATGACCGGAGCGAAGAAGATCAGCATCGCGGTGCCGATCGCGAGGTCGAGTGCGCGCTTCAGCGGGTCTGGTGCCGGTTTCGCATTCGCCGCAAGATCTATGCTGACGGAGATCAGATCGTGATCCGAAAGCGAGGGCGCCATCGTGAACACCGTGCGGTTCGCGGCGGCGATATCGGACATTACGCTGTTATGCTTCGTCGAATGCATTTTGCTCGCTAGCTCGATTTCGAGTCCCCATTGTCGATGATTGCTCCGGGTGTGCGCGAAAGCATGAGGAGCGGGCGTAGTTGTAAAATCGACTGGAATCGGAAGCACGACAACCGCGCATCGGGTGTAAGTCAAAGCAGCCGAAGGGGCTATACGAGGCGGCTAAAACACCTCGAAATGGTAATGTGAGGCATCGAATGATTTGAATAAGATGGCACCAATAGCGCGTCGTTCAGGGTGCGCGGAAAACGGCTCTGCCAGAGGAGGAATAGCCATGCGAAAAGAAAAGGGGCAGTTCGAAGTTCGCGCGGGTGCCGTGAAGTTGGTGCGCGCCGCAGCGCTTGGCCTGTTGTGCGTATTTGCCGCGTCGTGTGCTTCCACCAACCTGGCCGAGATCAGCGCGATCGAAGCAAACAGCGGGCTGACGGAAGGCTATCTTATCGATGCCGGCGACAGCCTCAAGGTGACCGTATTTGATGAGGAAACGCTAACCGGTGAATTCGATGTGGGTTCAGGCGGCATCCTAGCGCTGCCGCTTATCGAGCCGATCTCAGTCAAAGATAAGGGGCCGCAGCAGGTCGCGCAGATGATCGCCGCCAGCTTGGCCGAGGGCGGATATGTCCTCGATCCGCGGGTTTCGGTGGAAATCCTGGAGCACCGATCCTTCTTCATCCTAGGCGAGGTCGAGACGCCAGGAGAATATGCGCACAATGGCCGGATGAGCTTGGAGCAAGCCGTGGCCAAGGCGGGCGGCTATACCCCCAGGGCAGGGCGGAACTCGGTTGTTCTCAAGCGTCAACACTGGTCGGAAAGCCGCTTGATCCGACTCGACGAAGCAACCCTCATGATTGCTCCGGGCGATACGATCACGATCCGCGAGTCATTCTTCTAGATGAGGCTATCGCTCACTTCACTTCGGCGCTGCGATGTCGCCGGACGGGCATCCCACATCCGACGCATAAAGGACTGCAAAAAACCTCGTTAGTAGCGAGTGCATGGGTAAACGAAATCGAGTTGCTGGTTTCTCTAAATGTAACCCAAGTGATTTTTTCGTTGCAGAATCGGTTCTTTATAAACTAACTTCTGGTTAACCGTTCGGAGTCGCTCCCACGGTATCAACAATAATCCAGTAACTGGATAGCTGTGAGACTCAAGCGCTGGACGGGCGGGTCGGGATATTTACCTTGTTTTTAGCGGGGACCGACAATGACCAGCGACTTGGCTATAATCTGCGCGAACGATATCTCTCGTGAAGGCTTGCAACGGATATTATCCTCGGACGGTTTCAACATCGTCCTGGCCAGCGACAATGCGGACCGGCTGGTCAAAGCTGGGCTGGACAACAAGATTTCTATCCTCGTCGACTTGGCCGACCCGGATGCGCAGCTACAAGCTGTCGAAACGGTCGCCGCCGCCTACCCAGCCGCAAGGATTGCCGTCCTCGTGGACGAGTTCGACATGCAACAGTTGATCCACTGTTTTGATGCAGGATCCGACGGATATATCGTCAAATCCATGAACTGTCGTCCGCTGATGACTGCGTTGAAACTAGTTGCGCTCGGCCAGAAATTCTTGCCGTCGGAGCTTGCCGACGTGCTCGGTTCGCACAGTTTCGACAGGTATCTCCCGGCCGCCAATCTGGAGGCGGAGATGGGAGATGCGAAGCTTTCGGCTCGCGAACGCGACGTTTTGTGCTGCCTTATGGCCGGCCACTCGAACAAGATGATCGCGCGCGAACTCGCTGTGTGCGAGGCTACGGTCAAAGTCCACGTCAAGGCGATCCTTCGCAAGCTCGATGTGACCAACAGGACGCAGGCGGCGATGTGGGCCAGTACGCGCGGCTTCCCTGCTCATCTTGCACAGGCCAACTCGCTCAAGCTGCATCCGGCTCACGCCTGATCCCTTCGGCGGGCAATGGGCCTTACGCTTCGTTTTCAGTATCTGTCGCGCAGCAGGTTGCCGAGCGCAACGCTGTTTTCGGGCAGGCACTGGGATGCCTTGTTGCGGGAAACGCGCTGGCAATCCCAAAGCGAGATTTCCATACCGCTGGCCTTATCCCTGACGAACAGAAACAGGGGCCGCTGCCTGTCGGAAAGATCTGACCGGCGATTCCGTAGGGCAGCCGTCTCGTTTTCGTAGCCGATTACCTGGCAATCGTTGCGCCCCCGACATTTCTCAAGGGCGGAGACTGCCCACCTGCCTGCAGCGCGGCTGTCTCCGACGGCGATGTAGAAGGCGTTGCGCGACACTTCGCGGACTGTTTCAGATACCGCAATATCGGCCATCGCACCTGCGGTGAGTTCGACGACATCGACCGAAGCGCCTGATACCGCCTCAATGGCCTTCGAGGATCGCGATTTTCGCGCGGCTAACTCGTTGAAATCGGCCTCACCTTCGAGGTGCGAGCGAGAACGCAGCGTGCCGGAGCTGCCGCGGAATTTGTAGAAGATATGTGGCCCGACGATCGCTATGCGATCCAGCCTGTCTGCCCAATAGGGGTAGACATAGTCAGCGTGATAGTGGGTTGCCGTGCCGATCGACTCGTCGACCTCTCCGCGAAGGGCTTCTTCGGCGCGCGCCTTCGCGCTTGCCAGCGCTCTCGCGCTTGGACGCCTCGCTCCGAGGGATCCGTCACAAGTAAAGGTGAACTGGCAACCGGTGCTGAGGTGCGAGCCTTCGAAGATCACGCCGCAGACCGAATTCGGATAAGCCGAATGATTCACCCGGTTGATCACTGTCTGCATGACTGCGCGTTGGCCGATCGGATCGTTGCCAGCTTCGTACCAAGCCGCATTAGCCAGGCATTCGGCAGCCTTGTCTCGATTCCCCTCGGCCCCGGAATAGGAAAAGGGTAAAGCTGGATTGGGCGGTGTCGGCATGCTTTCGCCAAGGCGGGCGTTCGCCGCAGTCTGCAAACTAGCCGCGCTGAATCCGCTAGTCACCTTACGCAGCAAGCGATCACCAGCCGTCGATCCTTCAGCGTCGGCCATTCCGGCGTCGCCTGATAGCGCCGTCCCGAAAAGCAACGCGAAGCTAGCAAGGAAGAAGGCGGTAGCGGCAGATCGTTTCATCCCGCTTGAAAACAGCCCACCATCCCCGTGACAAGATGCACCGCTGTCGTTCAGGCGGGGGATGGATAACACTGCGGGGCTCCTTACGTCGTTTTGACGAGATAGATGTCGCGCCACGACTAATTTCTTCGGCCGCTTATCACTTTCAGCACCGGATCTTCGTCAGCTCGCCTTCCGTTCTCGCGCAATTTGCCGAGTTCTTCCTCGATCTTCTCCTGGCTCGAATGCGACGTCAGCCTCCGGTTATCCTCGACTGGCCCGGCGCCGGTATCGAGCATATCCTCGTTGCTAAGGTCCAACGGCTGGATCTCGGCGTCCTTTGCCGTTCCCCCGGTGTTCCAGCGCGTGCCGGGAATGCTCCGTTCGCGAAGGAGACCGACTGCCGTATCGATTTCAATCTGCCGTTTGCTGATTGTTTCCAGCGCAATCCTGCGATCGCATTCAGCCTCCATGTAGCGGGCGTTCGCGTCGGCGTAGGCCAGCTCCGCCTCGTGAAGTTCCGCCTCGATTCCGGCGAGAGGGCGCTTGTTCTGGAACGAATCTTCCTCGGTCATACAGCTTACCTCGAACTGTCGCGGCCGCGAGGCCGCTTGGCGCTGCCCGATGCAGCACGAATGGGGGCTGTCTACCACGCCCCGCGTCCGTCGAGATATTACCCGTAAGGGGGGTGGGAATGGGGGATGAGGCTATGCGCGTGGCAAAGGATCTCAGTCCGTTCTCGTGACCATCGCCACGGTTAGTCCCTCGGCAGTCTGGCGAAAACCGACGATGCGATACCCCGAAGTGCCACGTTTCTCGTCGAACCGCAATTTCCACTCAGTGATGATCTCCAGTGTCGGGTCCACGCCAATCGGAATCTCCTCGAGAGTCTCATAGTCCGCCAGTGCTTCCGCCGTCACCGAAGATCGCAGAATCGCAGCATTGACGACTGCTTGCGAGATGGCTTTGAGGAATTCACAGCCTAGAAAGGGTTCGTCCTTCCAGACGACCTTTGCATCGACCTTACCGATCAGGGGCAATTCGATCCGGATCGTGTCGCCCTTATCGAGTGGCTCGGTTGTTTCGAGGCGCAAACCCACCTCGGAAAGATCGTGTACAAGCGCGTGCTCGCGAGTGTTTGAGGAGATACGTGCCAGCTGCAGCAGGTATCGCCCGTGCACGCGGCGCTCTCTGAGGAGTGCGGCCTGGATAGAGTGGCTGGATTTCACCACTGGATAAAGATCCCATACAGCAAAGCCTGACCCGTCGAACGTAATCCACACTGAAAATGCTGTGACGGCAACTGCAATTAGAGATGAGTGGAGTCGCTGCTACTGAAGCACGACTTGTGGGTTACAGGTGCATAGCCCGAAAGGTTAGAGGCAGGCTTCCGCGAATCCGGATGGGCCGCGCAACTGGCACAGGCCGCGGTCCGAGTCTGCGAGCGCACGACCGGCAGCGGCCGCAAGCTGGGCGTCGGCAACCAGCCGGTCGATCTCGATGTGAGAAAGCTTCTGGGCCTTAGAGACCTGCCGCTGTGCTGGAATGGAGAGGCGAGGCGCCTGCTCGGACGGTAGATCGGCGGCGATCTTTTGTTGACGGGCGGGCGGACTGCAGCTCGCCGTCGGTCTGGCGTCATCGCAGGCACAGCGAGACTGGTACGCTTGAAGGTGAAGCAAAGGGAGATGCGAGATTGACGGCCAAGCTCCTTGCCATCCGTCGATGGCTGACCAGTTCGGACACTAAATCGCAGAGAACTGCCGGCCATTCCGGAAAGAGTAAAAAACTCTTCTATCAATTACTTATGGGTGGCGGAGACGGAGGGATTCGAACCCTCGATACCCGTTACCAGGTATGGCTCCTTAGCAGGGAGCTGGTTTCAGCCACTCACCCACGTCTCCGCAAGACGCATATCGGCTGCGAGGGGCGGCCTATAGCCAGCACTCCCCCGCCCATCAAGGAAGAAATCGGCGGGTCTTCAATTCCTTCCAATGGGCGCGGGGCGGACTCGTTTCGGCGCATTTCGGATTCGGTTCATCGCCCTTTCATTGCGAGGCTGCTCGAATGGGAATCTGTTTGCGGTGCAGCGCTTTGCTCGCCAGCCGCGAAGCCGGGAAAAGGGATCGAGATGAACACTGCCACCAAATTTGCCGCCAGCTTCATGGCTGTCTTGTCCTTCGCCGCGACCCCGCTCGCTGCGCAGGTCGAAAGCGTCGACCCTGATGACGCGTGGGACGCTCCTATCGATGGCGACCTTGAAACCGGTTCGCAGGGCGAACTGCCTCCGCTCGATGCGCAAAATCCCGAAGCCGCGCCCGCAACAAGCGAACCCGGTTACGATTGGCAAGAGCCCGCCACCCCCGCCGAGCAGCCGCAGTGG
>CAYPGL010000020.1:0-1665 GCA_964410035.1 uncultured Qipengyuania sp.
TGCGCATTGACCTCTTGCTCTTCGACATACACCTCGGCTACGGCCCTAGCGGCGCGCCGCCAAACCTGAGCGGACTTTCATCCAAACAAACGCGAAGGCCGGGAAGCGCGATGCGTTTCCCGGCCTTTCGTTGGGAGCAACTTCAAATCAACGGAAGCTGTAGGCCAGTTCGAAATCGCCCCAGCGGCGACCGTTGATCACAACCGGCACATAGACATTGCGCACGACCACGTAATTCTTCCCGTCGCCTTCCTGACGATAGACTGCCATCATATAGGCATCGCTTTGCTGCTTGGCCTTCTTGTCAATTGCGTAGAGCATGATCCGCCCGTTGCGGCAGTAGGTGGTATCATGCGTCAGATCCCCGGTCGGCTTGCGACAACGGTCAGTAATGTGAGTGGGAAGGAAGCCCTTCATATCGGCTTGCGAGCACATCATTATCGGGCCACCCTCGCCGACAACCCGGTCGTTGATCGGTCGCCAGTGGGCGTCCGCCCAATCGCTTAACGCAGTCCGGTACTGCTTTGGATTCGTACCTTCCAGCAGGCGATAATTGTCGTCGAATAGCTGGTCCATCTTCAACGATCCGGCTTGAATGGCTTGTTCGGCGGTCGCGATGACTTCGGAAGCGAAGTGCTGTGCCTTCTCGACCATCTGGCTGTCCTGCGGAGAAAGCCCGGCCTTCACGATCTGATCGAACATTTCGCTGGCGGTCAGTTCGAGCTCTTCGATCCGCTCGTGGGCCGTTTCGAGTCGCTGCTCGTTTTCATTGGCAGCCCGGTCGAAGCTGTCGATCACACTGGAAACCCGATCGACATGTTCGGTCATCATTCCGGTAGCGCGAGTAATCTGGTCGTTCTGCTGGTCGACTTCCTCTACCAACTGGCTGACGCCAGAAATGGTCGCGTCGATGCTGGCCACCGAGGTCTTCGCTTCATTGGATGCCTTGGCGCCCGCTTCGATCCGTTCGATGACGGTTGCCGCTTCGCTGCCCAGCGTTTCGATCACATCGCTGATCTCGTCGGTCGCCTTGCGCGTCTCGCCAGCGAGCGTCTTCACCTCGTTGGCCACGACTGCAAAAGTCCGACCTGCATCACCTGCACGCATCGCCTCGATGGTGGCATTGAGAGCGAGAATGTTCGTCGTCTCAGCGATCTGTTCGATGTCCTGCGAACACCGTTTCACCTGATCCATTGCCGCAGCGAATCCGGTGACGTGGGTCGCAAGGGTTTCGACGAGATCGAGCAGACTGGTGATTTGCTGCAGCGAAGACTGGATCTGGCTGGTGCCCATGTTGAGCCGCTCGATCGCCCGCGCGGAAAGCAGGCGGGCTTCGTCGCTGGCTTCGGAAACCTTGCGCTGATCGGCTTCAAGTTCCTTGACGGTTCCCTGAAGCTCTATGTGTTCGGCCCGCAGTACACCGGAACTGTCGAGAACCGCCTGGACGATTCCGGCGACATCGGAGCATCCTACCGTGACTTTACCGCAGGCTTCCGGAATGCGATCGAGGGCCGATGCTCCCCGTGCATCGATTGCGCTGACTTCCATCTATCGAGACCCCTGTTATGGAATGTTCACCCTGCGCTCTAGGGGCGAATGGTTAGGGGAGCGTTAAGTCTAACTGCACATTTGCCAATTGGTATCTGGCGGGGCTGGCGTGTCGGC
>CAYPGL010000020.1:1765-13548 GCA_964410035.1 uncultured Qipengyuania sp.
TCCGATGAGGCGATGGAAAAGATCAAAAGCCTGGGCGACTGGGACGAGATCATGGAAACGCTCAAGAAGCGGCTCGAAGAACAGCATGAGCGCCATCAGGGCGGCAACAAATGGATTGGCACCGGAGGCACCTCGCCTTTCGGCAACTCCGGCTACAACCCCGAAGGGGTGCGGATCGGTGGCGAAAGCAAGCACAAACGCGCCATCAAGGTGTGGGACAAGCGCGAGTTCAAGAATCTCGACAACACCAAGGAACTCGGCACACGCAATATCAAGATGGCGCTGCGCCGGTTGCGTCGCTTCGCGCGCGAAGGTGCAGCAGACGAGTTGGATCTCGATGCGACTATCGAGGGGACGGCCAAGCAGGGTTGGCTCGACATTCACATGCGGCCAGAACGGCACAATGCAGTGAAGCTTCTGCTCTTCCTCGACGTCGGCGGGTCGATGGACCCGTTCATCAAGGTAACCGAGGAGCTCTTCAGCGCCGCGACAAGCGAATTCAAGAACCTAGAATTCTTCTACTTCCACAATTGCCTTTACGAAGGTCTCTGGAAGGACAACCGGCGGCGGTGGCAAGAACGCACCAAGACTTGGGATGTGCTTCACAAATATGGCCACGACTACAAGGTCGTCTTCGTCGGCGATGCGGCGATGAGTCCCTACGAAATCACGCATCCGGGCGGCAGCGTGGAACATATGAACGAAGAGGCAGGCGCAACCTGGATGCAGCGGGTGACAAACACCTATCCAGCTACCGTCTGGCTCAATCCCGTTCCGGAAAAGCAGTGGGGCTATTCGCAATCGACCAAGGTGATGAAGCACCTCGTGAATGATCGGATGTATCCCCTCACGCTGGACGGATTGGACAATGCGATGCGGGAACTCAGCCGGAAGCAGGGCTGAGAGTCGGGCGCGCACCGTTCGACAGAGCGGTCAACTGTAGATCAGGTGCGGCGCAATGGTTTCGCGCCAGATTCCCTCATCCCGCCCTGCGATTTCTTCAAGGTCTCCCGGCTCGGCCTCTGTATCGTCAACCCATTCGCGCAAGGCCGGACCGCCGTTGATCACATCGATGGCAAGGCGATCAAACTCGTATTCGTAAGGGAAATCGCGCCATAGTTCGTAATCGGGATATAGGGTGCGGATCGCCTTGAAAGCGAGCGCCTGCAAGCGCCATGGCTTGAATTCGTGATGGTCGTAGAACGGCGCTTCAGCGTGTATCATCAAGCCATTGCATAGGCTGCCTGCGTGCTTGTGGAAGGTCGGTTCGAACCAGCACTCGCGTAGGCGGCATCCGCGGAGCCACATCGGCGAAACACGCTTCATCTCCTCCAGCACGGCATGGGCATCGATATCGGGCGCACCGAAAAGCACTTCGAGCGGCCGGGTCGTGCCTCTGCCCTCGCTCAGCTTCGTCCCTTCGAGCATGACGGTTCCCGCATAGCCCCGCGCCATGTTCAGATTTGCCGCGTTGGGACTCGGATTTATCCACACGCGATTGTCGGGCCAACCAAAGCCTGGTGCCTTGCCCGGTTTCCAGTCTTCCATTTTAATCACTCGATAATCCACATCGAGATTGAAATGCTCGACGAACCAATGGCCCATCTCTCCCATCGTCATGCCGTGGCGCATCGTCATGGGCGCAGCGCCAACGAAGCTTTCCTGTCCGGGAACAAGCAGCGTGCCTTCGACCGGACCTCCCGCCGGGTTAGGGCGATCGAGAACCCAGACCGACTTGCCCGTTTTCGAAGCTTCCTCAAGCAGATAGAGCAGCGTGGTGACGAAGGTATAAATGCGGCACCCAAGGTCCTGCAGGTCGAACAGGAAGACATCGGCGGTCGACATCATCTGTTCGGTCGGCCGGCGCACTTCGCCGTAGAGACTGAAGACGGGGATGCCATACCGCGGATCGGTCTCGTCTGCAGTCTCGACCATATTGTCCTGCTTGTCGCCCTTCAGGCCGTGTTGCGGCCCGAAGGCGGAGGTCACGTTGATCCCGCGCTCTATCAGCGCGTCGAGCGAATGCTCGAGCTGAGCAGTAACCGAAGCTGGATGCGCGACGAGGGAAACGCGTTTGCCTTCAAGGGGCGCACGCAATTCGTCGTCAGTGATGAGGCGGTCGATCCCAAATTTCATGCAGGCGTGGGTGCAACAAGGCGAGCGTTGAAGCAAGCGGGATCATGGAAATCGGGTTCGGTCCGTGAATGGTCGAGCGCCCAGAAGCTTTTGATCCCGCCGTCTTCTTCCAGCACGCAAGTCAGTGCTGCAGAGCACTCGCCTGCGGGTAGCGCGCCAGCAGGGATCGCCGCATCGAAGATCGCAACGCTGCTGCCCTGCCGCATGTTACATTCCGGTTCGCGTGGAGAAGGCCTTTCTTTCATACCCTCCCTCGGCGAAGAAAAGTCGTAGGCCGCCCAGCGCTCGGAAGGAGAAAGGTTGAACTCGCAATAGGCATTCCCGCCATCGGGCTTCACGAACAGTTCGAAGCAGGTTGTACGCCACAATTCGTCAGCCCTTCCCTTCCCGGCGAAGGAAGGCACGACCAGCTTTCCTGATCCCTCGATTCTCCAGCGCAATCGCAACCAATTGCCATCGCGCGAGACGATCCGCGCGGATACGGCAGATACCTCCAGTGGCGGATAGGCCCGGTGAGCCGAGAGTTCATTCGTTTCCAAAGCCAAATCCCCATGCTAGCGGGCGCTTCATCATGAGCACCTACCAATCCGATCTCCTGCGTCTGCTCGAAGAGCGCGGCTATATCCACCAGATTACCGATGCGGAGGGTTTGGACGCCCTTGCCGCGCGGCAGATCGTTCCCGGGTATATCGGGTTCGATCCCACCGCGCCGTCCCTTCATATCGGAAGTCTCGTACAGATCATGATGCTGCGCAGGCTCCAGCAGGCCGGGCACAAGCCGATCGTCGTCATGGGCGGAGGAACCGGCAAGATCGGCGATCCCAGTGGACGCGACGAGAGTCGGCGACTGATGACCGATGAGATTATAGCGGAGAATGTTGCCGGGATCAGGCAAGTGTTCGAACGCCTGCTTACCTTCGGCGACGGTCCGACTGATGCAATCATGGTCGACAACGACGAATGGCTCAGCAAGCTCGGTTATATCGAACTTCTGCGAAACGTCGGGCCGCACTTCACGGTCAATCGCATGCTGACATTCGATTCGGTCAAATTGCGGCTCGATCGGGAACAGCCGCTGACGTTCCTCGAATTCAATTACATGATCCTCCAGGCCTACGACTACCGCGAGCTCGCGCAGCGCTATGACTGCCGCCTGCAAATGGGCGGAAGCGATCAGTGGGGCAATATCGTCAACGGTATGGAGCTCGCGCGCCGGATGGACGGCAGCGAGCTGTTCGGCCTGACCACGCCGCTTTTGACGACAGCGGACGGAGCCAAGATGGGCAAGACCGCTGCCGGTGCCGTCTGGCTGAACGAGACGCAGCTCCCCAATTACGATTTCTGGCAATACTGGCGCAATGTCGACGACCGTGACGTGGGTCGTTTCCTGCGCCTCTTCACCGACTTGCCGCTTGAGGAGATAACAAGGCTGGAAACGCTCGAAGGGGCGGAGATCAATCGGGCCAAGACAGTCCTCGCCAATGAAGTCACGGCATTGGTCCGCGGACGAGATGCAGCCGTTTCGGCCGAAAGGACCGCGGCGGAGACTTTCGCCGGGGGCGGAGCGGGCGGCGACCTCCCCTCACTCGAAGTCGGTCCCGACGGAATGCGCATCGGTGCCGTGCTTACGGAGCTTGGGTTCACCGCATCAGGGAAGGAAGCGAAGCGCAAATTGGCCGAGGGCGCGGTCAGGATCGATGGCGATACCATAAGCGATGCAGGCTACCTTCTGGAAGTCGCCGAAGGTGCGGAACTGAAGCTATCTCTCGGTAAGAAGAAGCACGCGATTATCCGCCGCTGAGAAATATTTGGCGGGGAAGAATTTGGTGGTTCTTACATTCCGGTTTACCATTTATTCGCCATTTTAGGCGATAGCATGCCGGTCACGAGAACATCAAAAAGGGTTTAAGCCGCATGAGCGCCGGAGCACAACTCAGCGTAACCGACCAGCGCCGGATGGCGCGGCACCCGGTAGACCACCCGGTCATCGCGGAGCATTTCGGCAAGGGCGACATGCGGATGCATATCGCGAACATTTCAGCCAATGGTTTTATGATCGACGATGCCGACGCCATCAATCGCGGCGAGCGGGTTGTCGTGCGCCTACCGGTCATCGGCCGCATCGAAGCCTACTGCATCTGGTGCCGCGACAACCGAGCGGGCTTTCAGTTCGAACGGATCATTCGCGTCGACGATTTCCTGTCGATGATCGACACGCTTCAGCCCAACCCGCGCCTGCGCAAGCTGCGCTGAACGCCAACATCTCTTTTTAATCGAGCAAGCAGGCGTCTCTTCACAAGCGAAGGGGCGCCTGCCATGCGTCCGGGGTGACACCTGACACCGCCTCCCCGGACACATCTCCGCTCCGCATAGCCAATTTTCGCGCCTACTGGCTTTCTCGCCTGTCGATGACTCTGGCGCAGTATGCGATGATGCTGATCATCGGGTGGCAGACGTACAATATCGCGCGCGACGGCGGAATGGGTGTGGGCGAAGCTTCGGGCCAGCTGGCCTTGATCGGCCTGCTGCAATTCGTGCCCTTGTTCCTACTGACGCCCTTTTCGGGTTGGGCAGCTGATCATTTCGACCGCCGGAACCTCGGTCGACTGACTGTCCTTCTGCAGCTCCTGTGCGCCGGAATACTGGCGTGGCTGACATGGACCGACACCATTGCCCTGCCCTGGATATTCGGCGTCGCGATCCTCCTTGGCATTGCCCGCGCCTTTGCCGGTCCGGCCCTGTCCGCGCTCGCTCCGAATCTCGTTCCCAAGGCGATTCTTCCCAATGCCATCGCCCTGTCGAGCATTTCCTGGCAGGTAGGCATGATTGTCGGTCCGGCGGTCGGGGGCTATTTCTATGCCGTCTTTCCTTCCCTGCCCTACATCGTTGCCGGCGGACTGTTCCTGGTGTCGATCACTGCTCTCTCCTTCATTGGCAAGGTTCCACAGCCGCCCCGCCCGCAGAACCAGCGCCCGATCCACGCGATGGTCGAAGGGCTGCGCTACGTCGTGCGCAACAAGATGGTCCTAGGCGCAATTACGCTGGACCTCTTCGCGGTATTCCTCGCAGGCGCGACGGCGCTTTTTCCGGTCTACGCACGCGATATCCTGCAGGTGGGTGAAACTGGTCTGGCGCAGCTCGCCATGGCCCCTGCCGTTGGCGCGGCCCTCACGGCACTATGGTTCAGCTTCCGCCCGCTCAAGACGCAGGTCGGACCCAAGATGCTCTGGGCCGTCGCGATTTTCGGTGTTGCAACAATCGTTTTCGGCGTCTCTACCTCGATGCCGCTGAGCCTTGCGATGCTCTTCATAGTCGGCGCAGCAGACATGTTCAGCGTTTACATCCGCCAGTCGCTGATCCAGCTCCACACGCCCGACGAGAAGCGCGGGCGGGTTTCATCGGTCAGCCTGCTGACCATAAGCGCCTCGAACGAATTCGGCGACTTCTTTTCAGGCAGCTTGGCCTATGCGATAGGTCCGGTTGCCGCGGTCGTCAGCGGCGGGGCGGGTGCGCTCATAACGGTGGCAGCCTGGACGAAGATTTTTCCCGTTCTTCGCACTACGAGGACCTTCGACCCGCCTGAAGAATTGCAAGAACAGACACCCGAAGAAAAGCTGCAGGAGCAGATCCCATGAAAGCCCAGTCAGTCCTAGAAACCATTGGCGGTACGCCGCACATCCGCCTTGCGCGCCTCTTTCCCGACCTTGAGGTCTGGGTGAAGAGCGAGCGCGCCAATCCCGGCGGTTCGATCAAGGATCGTATCGGCCTCGCGATGGTCGAAGACGCAGAAAAGGACGGCCAGCTCAAGCCGGGCGGGACGATCATCGAGCCGACCAGCGGCAATACCGGCATCGGCCTAGCGATGGCCGCCGCAGTCAAGGGCTACAAGCTCGTCCTTGTGATGCCCGAAAGCATGAGCCTCGAGCGTCGACGGCTGATGCTCGCTTATGGTGCAACCTTCGACCTGACACCCAAGGAAGGCGGCATGAAAGGCGCGATCGAACGCGCGCACGAGCTGGTCCAGAAGACCGAAGGCGCATGGATGCCGAGCCAGTTCGACAACCCTTCCAATTTCGAAGTGCACAAGCGGACCACGGCGCGCGAAATCCTCGCAGACTTCGCTAACGAGCCAATCGACGTTATGATTACCGGTGTCGGCACAGGCGGCCACCTTACCGGCTGCGCCGAGGTGCTGAAGGAGACCTGGACCAGCATGAAAGCTTATGCCGTAGAGCCAAGCGGGTCGCCCGTAATCAGTGGTGGTCAGCCCGGCCCCCATCCCATCCAGGGAATCGGTGCAGGCTTCGTACCGGAAAACCTGCATACCTCGGCAATTGACGGGGCGATCCAGGTCGAACCGGAAGATGCCAAGGAGTGGGCGCGCAGATGCGCCGCAGAGGAAGGTTTGCTAGTGGGTATCTCAAGCGGGGCGACCCTTGCCGCGATCGCCAAGAAACTTCCAGAGCTCGATGCAGGCAGCCGTATTCTGGGCTTCAACTACGATACAGGCGAGCGTTACCTATCGGTGCCGGATTTCCTGCCGACCGAATAGGTTCAGGCCAAGCTTGAATACAAGAAAGGGCGCTCTCCTTGCGAAGGGCGCCCTTCTCTTTTGCCATAGCTCGCTATCAGGCGGCGGTCTGGAAGGCATCCTCGCCCAGCGCCATCAGGCTCTCGCTGCCTGCTTCCAGCTTGCGGCGCAGCGCGCCGGCATCAGGCAGGTAACGGTCCATATAATAACGCGCCGTGGCCAGTTTCTGCTCGTAAAAGGCCTTGTCGTCGCCAGCGCTGCCGAGCTTCGCTTGCGCCACTTTGGCCATTTTGAGCCACATAAGACCCAGCGTGACGATGCCCATGATGTGCATGTAATGGTGCGCACCGGCGCCGAGGTGGTTGGGGTTCTGCATGGCATTCTGCATGAACCACATCGTCGCCCCCTCCTGCTGACCGAGCGCCTTTTCGAGCTGTTCGGCCATGCCTTTCAATTCGTCGACTTCCTTCGCCGCAGCGATTTCATCGCCCACATGCTTGAAGAAGGCCTGCACCCCGGCTCCGCCCTTCTGGGCGAGCTTGCGGCCACAAAGATCCATTGCCTGAACGCCGTTAGTGCCTTCGTAAATCTGTGCGATGCGCGCGTCGCGCACGAACTGGCTCATGCCCCATTCCTCGATGTAGCCATGGCCGCCAAAGACCTGCTGCATATTGGTAGCGACTTCATAGCCCTTGTCGGTGCCGTAACCTTTGATCACGGGAGTCATCAGGCCGAGTAGCAGGTCGGCTTCTTCGCGTTCTTCCTCGGTCTCGGCCTTATGGATCAGATCGACGAGCAAACCACCCCACAGCGCCAATGCGCGCATGCCTTCGGTGAAGGCTTTCGCGTCCATCAACATGCGGCGGACATCGGGGTGGACGAAGATCGGATCGGCCTGCTGCTCGGGCTCCGCCGGGCCGGTCAATGCACGGCCTTGCCGACGATCCAGTGCATAAGCGACCGCGTTCTGATAGGCGACTTCAGCCTGGCTCAGACCCTGGATGCCGACACCGAGACGCGCCGCGTTCATCATGATGAACATGGCAGCCAACCCCTTGTTCTCCTCGCCGACCAGCCAGCCTTTCGCACCGTCGTAATTGAGGACGCAGGTGGAGTTGCCGTGAATGCCCATCTTTTCTTCGATCGAGCCGCACATCACACCGTTACGCTCGCCTACCGAACCGTCTTCGTTCACGAGGAACTTCGGCACCACGAAAAGGGAAATGCCCTTGCTGCTGTCGGGGGCACCGGGGGTCTTGGCGAGAACGAGGTGAATAATGTTCTCGGACATGTCGTGTTCGCCCGCCGAGATGAAGATCTTGGTGCCGGTGATCGAATAGCTGCCATCACCCTGCGGCTCAGCCTTGGTGCGAATCATGCCAAGGTCGGTCCCGCAATGAGGCTCTGTCAGGTTCATGGTTCCTGTCCACTCGTTCGAGATCATCTTGGGCAAGTACATTGCCTTCTGCTCGTCAGATCCCTTCGCAATGAGCGCAGAAATTGCGCCATTGGTGAGGCCCGGATACATGCCGAATGCTTGATTCGCGCTAGAGATGAACTCTTCCATCACGAAACCGAGAACATGCGGCATGCCCTGCCCGCCGAACTCTTCGGGAGCGGAGATCGTGCCCCAGCCCGCTTCGCGGAACTGGCCGAATGCCTCCTTGAAACCGGGAGGCGTCGTTACCGATCCGTCTTCATTGCGAACGCAGCCATGTTCGTCACCGATGCGATTGAGCGGGGCGAGCACCTCGGCGCAAAACTTGCCGCCTTCGTTAATGACGGCTTCCACGACATCTTCCGAGGCCATTTCGAATCCGGACAGGTTTCCGTAGCTCGCCAGTCCCAGCAATTCGTTGATGATGAAGCGGGCGTCGCGGGCGGGTGCGGTGTAGGTGGGCATTGTTCGTCCTTAGGAGAGAGTGTCGTTGGGGTGGCGTCTCGCCGGGGAGTGAGAGGAGTCAGTCCAGCTGGTCTTCGACCAGTGTAATGAATTCGGAAAGCTCCTTGATCGAGCTATCTATGTCGGCACGTTGCGCCTTCAGTTTGGCGACATGCTTGCGGCATTTTTCCAGCGTAACCCGGCGCTGCTCGGCGCGGCCATCGTCGAGATCGTATAGGTCGATCATCTCGCGAATCTCGGTGAGCGAAAAACCCACGTTCTTGGCGCGCATGATCCATGCAAGCCGCGCACGATCGCGCTTCGAATAAATCCGCGTCAATCCCACCCGCGATGGTGCGATCAGGCCCTCATCCTCGTAAAACCGGAGAGCGCGGGCCGTACAATCGAATTCGCTCGTCAGGTCCGAGATTGAGAACTGTTCACGTTCGAGCTTGTCGGGCCGGTCGAGATGGGCACCGGCATGGCGGCGCTCGCTATCGGCATTTGGAAGCGGCTGGGTCATGCCGACATCTCTAACCCAACGTTTACGTAAGCGTCAAGAATTGACGGGTTGGAGAATGCCGCCTTCGAGCTTGCGATAGAAGCAACTCACCGCCTCGGTGTGACAAGTCGGGCCCGCGGGACGACAGCGCAGGATCAGCGCGTCCTGGTCGCAATCTACCAGAATTTCCTCGACGTTCAGGACGTTGCCCGAGCTTTCCCCCTTCTTCCACAGTCGCGCCCGCGAACGGGAGTGAAAGTGTGCCACGCCCGTGGAAACGGTCGCGTCGAGAGCCTCCCGATCCATGAAAGCAAGCATGAGAATACGATCCGTCGAACAGTCCTGCACGACCGCGCTCAGTAACCCTTGCTGGTCGAATTTCGGCACGAAGGTAGTGCCCTGCTCGATGTCTTTTTGATCTCCGCCCACGAATGCTCCTGTAATTGTATATATGCGACAGGCTGTTGCAGGATCACCACAAGGGATGTCCAAAATCGATACTAGCGACAGAACGCTGTTTGATGAACGGTCATTTTAGGAGATGTATCACCTCAGCAAGCACATGAGGCTTGCCCGCCGGAGCATCGGTGCCAGCAGAGCGCCAGGTTCAGGGGGTCCCGGATCCGCAGCCGCATGGGGGTTTACACGCGGCGCATCCGGTAACGATGAGGGATAGGATCTGGTGCATGCTGGGGGGCTGCACTTAAGTCGAAAGACAGGTCCGGTGTATTTCGTCACGTGGCGCCCGGGGTCTTCGGACTCCGGGCGTTTCGTTTATCGGGCGTGATCGAGCGCTTCGTCGAGAACACGCGCGAAGCACGCGATGACAACGCTCTTCGCCCGGGCCCGCTTCAGTGCTTTAACGCACGCCGTGCTTGTGGCGCCGCTAGTCAGAACATCGTCGAAGAGGAGGATGTGACGCCCCTTGACCGCATCGGGCCTGCGCACCGCAATCGGACCGACCAGAACTCTCGCCCGCGCTTTCGCGCCCATTCCGCCGAGACGCGGGGTGCGTTTCGTCCGCACAAGACCGTCCACCACGACCCGGCCGCATCCTGTATTGCCTAGTTCGCGGGCCAGTAGTGCCGCCTGGTTGAACCCGCGTTGCCACCACCGCCAGCGATGCAAGGGAACCGGGATCAATAGCCGTTCTTCCTCGCACGGCGGGATGCGGGCGGCGATCAGCCTTGCGAGCAGCGGAGCGGGTGCATTCTGGCCGGCCATGTTAGAGAGCCAGCACGAGTTTCCGCGAGGTATCGGTGTAGAGTGTGCCTGCTGCCATACCGTCGTGAACCGGCGGATTACCCAGGCATGGCGCGCAGATCGCACCTTCCGCTGGTCCTCTATCCCCGAAAGGCCGCTGATATGATGCGCAGGAAGGGTTTCCGGGAATGGCGAGGTCCGACCAGCAGATAGCGCATAGTCCGCCCTGTTCGCCAGTGCCTTCGCCGCACGCCGGGCATCGCGGCGGATAGACGAGGTCGACGAATGGGGCGATGCCGTCCCCCACTGCCCGCCGAAGCATGGTTACTCTCCCCATAGGAACTCGCTGCACGGCTTGCACGGGAGTTGCAAGCGCGGCATCGGGGCGGCGATGGATACTAAGGCTCCTCCTCGCATATTCAGTCGCCAGCGCCGCAGGGCAGGCTATCGCAGGGCGCTCGTCCGCCAGTCGCAGCGCGATGCGGCGCGGTATGTGTTCGACGACATGGTCGAGGATGAGCTCGACCGACTGGAATTCATGCGCTTCGAACCCGCCAAGGTCCTTGTGATCGGCGACTGGACGGGCACCCTCGCGCTTTCGCTGCGCGGCCGCGGCTCGACTGTCGAAGAGGCCAATGTCGCGACCATCGACGAAGAGGTTCCGCTCGAAGGCGGGCCCTACGATCTGATCGTCAGCCTCGCGTCGCTGGACCGCGTCAACGACCTGCCCGGCGCCCTTCTTCACCTGCGCGCCGCACTGGCGGAGGGAGGCATCCTCATCGCATCCATCATCGGGGCGGGCAGTCTTACCAATCTGCGCCGCGCCATGATTGCAGCTGAACCCGACCGTCCGGCACCGCGCATGCATCCGCTGGTCGACAATGCGGCGGGTTCCGCTCTGATGCAGCGCGCGCTCTTCAGGCGGCAGGTCGTCGACAGCCGGAGCCTGGAAGTCGCCTTCCCATCGCTCGATCGGCTGGTGTCCGACCTGCGCGACCAGGGGTTGGCGTCAAGCCTCTCGAGCGCTGCTCCGCCGCTCGGCAAGGCTGCGCTCGAGCGGGCCCGATCTGCATTTCTCAGTACCCGCAACGGCAACGAACGGGTACTCGAAAATTTCGAGATACTTACGCTAACCGGCTGGAAAGACTAACGCAGGCTCGCCTGCGCTGCGGCAAGACGGGCAATCGGCACGCGGTAGGGTGAAGCGCTGACGTAATCGAGGCCCGTCTTCTCGCAAAACGCGATGCTGGCCGGATCGCCGCCATGTTCGCCGCAAATGCCGAGCTTGATGTCGGCGCGGGTCGCCCGTCCGCGCTCAACCGCCAGTCCGACAAGTTGCCCCACCCCATCGATATCGAGGCTGACGAACGGATCGCGCGCGAAGATGCCCTTGTCGACATAATCGGTTAGGAACCGGCCGGCATCGTCGCGGCTCACACCGAGCGCGGTTTGGGTAAGATCATTGGTACCGAAGCTGAAGAATTCCCCCACTTCGGCGATCTCCCCGGCCATCAGCGCGGCGCGCGGCA
>CAYPGL010000021.1:0-12800 GCA_964410035.1 uncultured Qipengyuania sp.
TTACGGGCCCGAATACCAGCAGCAGTTCGACGGTCTCTATGGCGAGCTGGCCAGCGAATACGATGCGCAGCTGGTGCCCTTCTGGCTGGAACGCATCTACCAGGACCCCTCGTTGTTCCAGTCGGACCGCATCCATCCGACGGCGGATGGGATCGATGCGCTGGTGGCCGATACGCTGGACGAGGTTCAGGCGGCTCTGCCCGACGAGGGCTAAGCGGGATCGACCGTTCCGCCCGACACGCGCCAGATCGCCGCATCCCCGGCGAGACCGTCGAATGGCGCGATTTCCGTCCCGGTCATCCACACCTGCGCGCCGCTGGCGGATAGCTGCTCGAACAGCGCCGTGCGGCGCACCGGATCGAGATGCGCGGCGACCTCGTCGAGCAGAAGGACGCCCGCGCGTCCCTGTGCCGCCAGCGCGGCATGGGCGAGGGTGATCGCTACCAGCATGGCCTTCTGTTCGCCGGTCGAACTCTGCGCTGCAGCTACGCGTTTGGCCGCATGGATAACTTCCAGTTCATCGCGATGCGGGCCGGCAAGCGTGCGCTGGGCAGCGCGGTCGCGCCTGCGGCCCTCGAACAGTGCCTGTGAAAGCGCCTCTGCACTATCGGCACCGCCCGGCGCATATGTGATGGCGGGGCGGGCGAAGGGCTCGCTCGGCATATGCGCGATCCGCGCCATCAGCGTATCGACCAGCGCTGCACGACCGGCGATCAGGCGGCCGCCATGTTCCACCATCTGCGCTTCGATGGCATCGAGCCACGCACCTTCGGGGATGCGCTCGTCCGAAAGCAGGCGATTGCGTTCGCGAAGCGCGCTTTCGTAGCGAGCCGCGTGTTGCGCATGGGCGGGATCGAGGGCCAGGGCCATACGGTCGAGGAAGCGGCGGCGGTCGGCAGATGGGCCGGTGAAGAGCCCGTCCATCGCCGGGGTTAGCCATGTGAGCGCAATCCATTCTCCCATCGCGGTGGCCGTGTTGTCGGCCCCGTTGATGCGGATGCGGCGGCGCCCGGGATGGGCACTCTCGCAATAGGTGGCGAGGCGAAGGGGGCCGTCACCCATATCGCCTGCAGTCAGGCTCGCCCCGACGCCGAAACCGGCACCAGCACCATGCATGACGATCTCAGCCAGATTGGCCCGCCTCAGCCCGCGGCCCGGCGCGAGCAGGGAAATCGCTTCGAGTACGTTGGTCTTGCCCGCACCATTGTCCCCCACGAGCAGGTTGAAGCGCGAAGTGCCGACCAGATCGGTGGCTTCGTGGTTGCGGAAACGGCTGAGGGAAATGCGGTCAAGCATGGAGGCGCAACCCCTAGCGATAGCGAGTGAAGCCCACCAGCCGAAACGCCAAATCCAAATGTTGGTAAAAATCACCAACCTTTCGGATAGATGAACGTAGCCAGAGCTCTTGGTTAAGTTTGGAAAGCCTGAATTCAGCCGTTTATCAAGTTTGGCACGCCCGTTGCAATGCTGTTTGTGTTCGCCGGATGGTCCGACGAACCAGCCAAGTTTCAAGGGAATTATCACAATGTCTGCTTTCGAATTTGCCAGCAACAAAGCTCTCGCCGCCGTTTTCGCCATCGGCGCATCGGCGATCATGATGGCCTACGCAATCGTCCCCGCTTCGCCCGCCGGCCTGCTGGCCTGAGGCACCCACACCCACTCAAGTCTATAAAAGGAAGGTTCTCATGTTCGATATCGAAAGATCCGGCGGCAAGTTCCTCGCAGCCGTATTCTCGCTGGTCGTCTCCGCGGTGTTCTTCGCCACGGCCATCATCCCCGCAACGCCCGGCGGAGTTCTGGTATGAGCCAGCTCAAATTTCACGACGATGATAGTGCCGTAAAGCCGAACCGCGGGTTTCGTCTCGATCGCCACAACGGCAAGCTGATGGGCGTCTGCGCCGGGATCGGCCGCCACTTCGGTATCGATACCACGCTGGTCCGCGTCGGCTTCGTGCTCGGAACACTGCTCGGCTTCGGCAGCTTCATCCTGATCTACCTCGGCATCGCGCTGATCGCCGATTGAACCGGGACGCGGGGGCAATACCGCGTCCCAATTTCTACATGGCCGAGATACCGCCGTCGAGCTTGAGCTCCGCACCGGTCATGAATTTACTCTCGTCACTGGCGAGATAGACCACCGCATTGGCAATATCGTCCGGCTCCCCCACTTTCCGCAAGGGTATCTGCCGGGCGAGCTTTTCCAGCAATATTCCCTTGTCGAGGCTATGCGCCTTCGCGGTCCCGTCGAGGATCGGCGTGTCCACAAAGGTCGGATGGACCGAGTTGCAGCGAATATCCATATTGTTCTTCGCACAGTGCAGCGCGATCGATTTCGACAACATCCATACCGCCGCCTTGCTGGAATTATAGGCGGGCATGGTATCGCTGGCGATCAGTCCGGCGATGCTCGAAATGTTGATGATCGATCCCGGCGCATTTTCGCGCATCAGGGGCAGGGCCTTCTGGCAGCCGTGGAAGATGGAATCGACGTTGACCGAAAAGCAGCGTTTCCAATCCTCGAAATCGCAGGTCTCGATGTTGCCCGCCACACCGATCCCGGCGTTATTGACGAGCACGTTAAGCCCGCCGAGTTCGCGTTCGGCCGCTTCGACCACGCGTTCCCAGGCCTCGGGATCGGTCACGTCGTGCTGGACCCCATGTGCGTGACCGGCACCCACTTCCTCGACGATGCGGGCGGCTGTCGCCTCAGCGCCTTCACCGTTGATATCGGTGCACAGGACCCGCGCGCCTTCTTCGGCGAGCCTGCGGGCATGCGCGGCACCAAGCCCCTGGGCGGCGCCAGTAACCAGCGCCAGCTTTCCTTCGCAGCGGCCTGCCATACTCACTCTCCCTCGATAATACCTTGCCCAAGCAGCAGGAGCATACGCACGTCGACGCCGCAACCTGCCTTTCGCTTTTCGGCGAGAAAGCGAGGTAATGCGGCGCGCGGAACGCGGTGAACGGTGATATTCTCGCCCTCGACCCCGCCGCCATCGCCGGTTTTCGTCAGACCGCGTGCGCGCACCAAGGAAAAAGTTTCACTGACCATCCCAGGGGAGGAATAGAAACAGCCCATGTCCTCGAGCCGATCGGCGCGGTAGCCGGTTTCCTCTTCCAGTTCGCGGCCTGCTGCGACAAGTGGATCCTCGTCGGCGGCGTCATCGCCATCGCCGATCAAGCCTGCAGGCAGTTCGATGCAATTGCGCCCGAGAGGTACGCGATATTGTTCGACCAGAAGAACATGATCCTTCTCGTCAATGGCGAGGATTACCGCCGCCCGGATACCGCGACTGCGCGAGACATATTCCCAACGCCCACGTTTCTTTGCCGTGACAAAACGGCCCTGCCACATCACCTCTTCAGGTGCATCGTGATCGGGAACAGCCACGGTCAGACTTCGATGAGCCGGTCGGGAAGCTCGTTCTCGTCATATTTATCGCGCGGGAAATGTTCGGCAAGGACCATTCCCACGTCACGCACGCCGGCTGCCAGTCCGTCCGCGATGCGGCCGCGGCTGACTTCGGCCAGCATGTCGGCCATGGCTTCGCCCCATATTTCGGCATGGACGCGCTCCGCGATAGGTTCGTCGGCCACGATTTCCGCGCGGTGCTCGCGCATCGAGAGGTAAAGCATCACACCCGTACGGCCATGCGTACGCCGTTCCGCACCGATCTTGAAGTTACGGACCGCCGCTTCGCGTACACGTTGTTGTTTGATCGGGCCAGGGATGAGCGCGAACTTGAGCGGCTGCCACAGCTGGATCGCCAGCACTCCGAAGAATTTCACAAGGCCCGCAGCCAGCACGAGCGTAAGCACCTGCCCTTGCGTCCATTCCACGGTCCAACCGCCTGCCAGCCAATCGATCCCGGCGAGGAAGAATTCGGGAATAGCAGCGAATATACTCATTGCGGTGAAACTGGCACCAATAGCCCACCAAAGGGCAATATCGGTGTAGCCGTCCGACCGGTCGGCCAGAACGGTGACGATTTCTCCGCTGGTCGTGCCCTCGGCCGCTGCGACTGCATCGCTGACGATCTTGTGCTGTGCTTCGTCCAGATAACCCATCTACCAGCCCCCCGAAGCGCCGCCGCCACCGAAACTGCCGCCCCCGCCGGAGAACCCGCCGAAGCCGCCGCCACCAAAGCCGCCGCCACCGCCGCCCCAGCCGCCGTGATCGGAATCAAGACCGCGCGCGATCGCCTTGCCCGCCTCCCAAAGGATGATGTCTCGTGCCGCATTTCCCCACGGACCCCGGCGATAGCGCCTGCGCCGACCGCGTCCGCTGAACATTGGCAGGATGAAGAAGAAGACGATGAAGGCGAGCCAGATCAGCCCTCCGATGGGAAATCCGCTGTCCTTGCTCTCCCGCTGCTGCTCGGATGCTTGGGCGACCTGCGCCGCTTCTTCGGGCGGAAGTTCCAGCTGGCGGATGATCTGGTCTGCACCCCAACTGATACCGCCCGAATAATCGCCTTCACGGAAGAAGGGTTTCATCCCTTCGACGTATTCAAAAGCGAGCCCGTCGGGGATGATGCCTTCGAGACCATAGCCGACCTCGACGCGCATCTGGCGTTCGTTGGGGGCGACCAGCAGGATGATACCGTCATCGTTCTCGGCATCGCCAAGCTGCCAACTGCGCCCCAGCTGATAGCCGTATTCGGCGATATCGTATCCCTGCAGGTCGGGTACGGTGGCGATCACGAACTGGCGCTGGTTGCGCTGTTCGAACTCGGTGAGCTTGCGCGTCAGCTCGGCTTCGGTCGTCTCGTCGATGATATTGGCTTCATCGACAACCGGCGCAGTGCCGCGTTCGGGGAACGCCGGTTGCGCCAATGCAGGCGAACCGAGGCCGAGCGCGGCCGCCAGAAGCAGCAGCAGGCCGAATATGCGGTTCATGATCGCGCCTCCCGCGCGCTTCAGTTGGCTTCGGCGTCGCTGCGCATGTCGAGCTGCGGCGCAGTTTCCGCGTCTTCGCTGATAGCTTCGTAAGGCACCAACGGTTCCGCACCATGGATGATGTTCGCACCGATCGTATCGGGGAAGGTGCGGATGGTGGTGTTATATTGACGGACAGCTTCGTTATAGTCGCGAATGGCGACCGATATCCGGTTTTCCGTGCCTTCCAGCTGCGTCATGAAGCGGCCGAAATTGTCTTGGCTACGTAGTTCGGGATACCGTTCGACAGAAACGAGCAGTCGGCTGAGCGCGCCGCCCAGCTGGTTTTGCGCCTGCTGGTATTGCTGCATTTTGGCAGGATCGTTGAGATCGCCTTCGCCAAGCTGGATTTCGGGCCGTGTCGCCGATGCGCGCGCCTCGATCACCTCGTTGAGCGTCTGACGCTCCTGCTCGGCGGAGGACATCACGATCTGTTCCAGATTGGGGATCAAATTGGCGCGGCGCTGGAACTGCGCCTCGACATCGGCCCATTTGGCCTTGGCGTTTTCTTCCGCAGCGGGGACCGAGTTGATCCCGCAGGCCGATAGGGCAAGGGCAAATGCGCCCAGCAGGAAGGTGCGAATGGCGAAGATACGGTTCATGTCGGCAATTCCCCTTGAACAACCTGAATGCGAAACTGTCTTATCCAGATAGCACGGCCGCGCGGGCTTTCAAGCGAAGCGGACTTGAGAGCACACATTTGTCATGCCAGTAAGGAATGCAGGGTCAACCGGATTGCTCGAAGGATTGCGCGTGCTCAAGGATTTCAAAGCCTTCATCGCCAAAGGCAATGTCATGGATCTTGCCGTCGCGGTTATCATCGGCGCGGCATTCGGGGCGATCGTCAAGTCGCTGACGGACGAGATCATCATGCCGCTACTTGGCGCGATCTTCGGGGGGGCGGATTTTTCGCGCTACTTCATCCTGCTCGAGGTGTCCGAAGGCTATGAGGGTCCGATGGACGATTATGCGGCGCTGCAAGAAGCCGGCGCAGCGATGATCGGCTATGGCAGCTTCATCACTGCCGTGATCAACTTCCTAATTCTCGCGTTCATCGTCTTCCTGCTAGTGCGTTATGCCAAACGCGTGATGGCGGAATTCGAAGATAAGCCTGAAGAAGTAATTATACCTCCTGGCCCGAGTGAAGTCGATCTCCTAAAGGAAATCCGGGACGAACTCCGTGCTCGACGTCCCGACTATGCGCCCGAAAAGGGCCCTATGGGATAGGGATAAACTTCATCCATCTTTGCGGCTGCGCGATACACTTCACATTAAGCGATCGATCGCTATATGGGAGCTGCCGGTTTCGACCGGATATGGCGATAAATGGCGCTGTGTAATAGGTACAACGGACCCGGGGGCAGTACCCGGCGGCTCCACCATAACCCGCGGAAAATTCGCGGTTTTTGACGGGGCCGAACTAGGATCGACGTGTGCTGAAAGACAGTGTTTTTGCCCGGGCTGAGTACCCCGTAAAACTGTTCGCAACACACAAGTGCCAACGATAACGAAGCACTCGCTCTCGCTGCGTAATCTGATGGGCTAACGCCCTGATCTTACAAAGCTAAAGCGCGGTTGGACCCACCGGGCAACAGAAGCGGATTCCGGGGCTCCGGGGGTAGCTAGCAACAGAAACCCCCACCTTCATTCAGTCCTGCGTTTCATCCGCAAGTTTCACGATTTGCGAGACCACGTCGTCGGCCGGTCTGGGCTTGGCGATGACGGGTGCTTTGAGACCCCTGAGATGCTCCCCCGCACGGTCGAGATCGCCCGTGTGTAGTACGAAGGGGATCGAAAGCTCCTTGAGCTTCATTGCAGTGGGCTCGCAGGTCTGGCCGCCGCCAAGGTTTACGTCGAGTATCGCACCCTTGATGATGCGGTCCGCAATGTGGGCAAAGGCTTCTTCATTATCGACTGCGGATACGGCCGAATATCCGGCATCTTCGAATGCGAACTGGAGATCCATCGAGATGAAAGGCTCGTCTTCGAGCACGAGAAAAGTGTTCATGTAGAGGCTTATCCGTTCGAGATCGGAATGATGAGCCGGGCTTTCAGCCCGTCGGACTCCCAATCCCGCTCAAGCACTCCGCGCGAGTGAGCAAGGAGTGAATCGGCGATATTGAAGCCGGTCCCGTTGGTATTAGGGGGACCCTCGATCTTCGGCCCTCCGCTTTCTTCCCAATCGATTTGAAGGGCTGACCGGCGGTGCTTGTCCTTAGTGTGTTCCCAAGAAATTTCGACGGTACCGCCGGCTTTCGATAGCGCGCCATACTTCGTGGCGTTGGTCGCCAGCTCGTGCAGTGTCAGACCGATGGCAGAAATGGCGTTGGGTTCGGTTCGCACGCCGTTGCCGTTGAAATGTATCCGGTTTCCTTCCGGGTCGTAGGGGGACAGGACCGAACGGATGGCTTGCCCCACGTGAATGGTCCCGAGCGCCGCTTCGTCCAAAGTGGGTTCGTAAGAGCGGCCCAGGGCCTGGACGCGTTCATTGATTTTGACAGCCACCGGCTTGGCATCCATCGACCGCCCGGTGATATTCACAATCCCGCCGATCACGGCGAAGACATTCTTCAGCCGGTGAGACACTTCTCTCGCCATGGCCTTGGCATGGCGTTCCTCGTCCCTGGATTGATGGATGTCGGTGACATCCCACTGGCTTCCGAAGAAGTATTTGACCTTGCCGTCCTCGTCGTAAATCGGCCCCAGATGGAGTGTATTCCAGAACGTTGTACCGTCTTTACGGTAGTTTAGAAGTTCCACCACCACTACGTCTTCGGTGCGGATAGCCTCGCGTATCTTGTCGACCTGCCGTTGGTCCGTATCCGGGCCCTGAAGGAAGCGGCAATTCCGCCCGATGATATCTTCAGCTTTATAGCCGGTAAGCTGCTGAAATGCCTGGTTGCAAAAGACGATCGGGTCATCTGCTATATGGGGATCGGTCAGGCAGACGGCCATGCGGGTCTGCGCCATGGCCTGTTCGAATAGAAGCCCAGTCGAGCCGGCAAATGGACCTGACGGATGCCCGAGATCCCTTACCGGTTCATGGGCCTGACGCGAAGGCCGCAATTGGCCTCTATCGTTATTTCCCCGAGACATAAGCGTCTTCGATCCTACCGGTTAATCCAATCGGTAATACTGCTAAAATGGAGATAATGTTCCGAGCTTTAAACCGGAAAGCCGTTGGCTAGTTACCTGCCACCGCCTCTTCCGCTTCGACCTTCTTCGATTCGCGCTCGTACCGGATCGCGTCGAGAATTTTCGCACCGCCAAGGAATACCGCACCGGCAGTGGCTGCCATCAGAAGGTATCCGCCCGCACCAGGGTATTCGACGGTATATTGAGCACCGCGTGTCATCGCGCCCAAGGCAAGGGCGTAGATGATCAGATACGCTTCGAAGCGCGTCTTGATCACGAACAGCCTTTTGACCTTGGTCCACATGGACGCTTTACGCTCCTTCCTTAACCTTCCTTTGTGCAATGCCCGTGCCAGAGACACGTTCCTGCCCATTCGCGTGGTTAACCAGGGAAAGAATGTAAGATCGCCCGACGCGCTGTCGAGGCGATTAACCTTTGTGAGCCGAGTTTATACGAGAGTGTCCAAGGATAGGACACCGAGCAAAGCTTCGCGTGCTTCGATTACGCGCTTGGCCAAGGCGTCATCGCCGATCTCGGCGGGGTTTATCGTCTCGGGCCACATTTCAGCGATCACGGCCTCGATCCGCTCGGCCTTGGCTTCGTCCAGCATGAAGCGCTGGTCCACCGTCGCCGGGTCAGCTACTACCCGAAGACGCAGGCAGGCGGGGCCGCCGCCGTTGGCCATGGACTGACGCACGTCGACAGGAATGACCTTGCGGATCGGCCCGTTGCTGGAGAGCATGTGTTCGCACCAGCTCCACACGCTCGCACTGTCCTGGCATTCGCTCGGCACGACGAGCGCCATCTCGCCGCTCGGAAGTGTGATCAATTGAGCATTGAACAAGTAGGTGCGAATGGCTTCTTCGAGGCTGACCGCACTCTCCGGCACTTCGACCACTTCCAGCGAGGGGAAAGCCTTGCGGATCGCTCCGTAGGCGCCTTGCTGGTCTGCAAACGCGCGCTCATGCGTGAACAGCACGCGTTCGTTCGCCACGGAAACGACGTCGTTGTGGAATGCGCCGGCTTCGATGGCCTCTGGGTTCTGTTCGATGAAGACGCATTTGTCCGGATCAAGGCCGTGTAGGCGGGCAATGGCGCGGCTGGCCTGTTCATGCTGACGGGCAGGGAACTTGCCACCCTGCCTGCCCCAGACGAACACCTCGACCCCGGGTGTACCGTGGCCTTCGCAGAACCGCATGTGATTGGCGGCGCCCTCATCGCCGAACGCGGGAAGGACGGCGTCATGAATGGTGAAATACCGTTGGTCGCCAAAAGCCAGCTTTAGCTGTGCCTGCGTATCGCGCCATTCCTGTGCGCGGTGCGGCATGGTCACGAGGTTGGCAGGCGTCAGGTGGCAGCGGCCATCCCTGGTGTCCGGCGCGGGGCTGACCGTGGCGGCATTGGCGGTCCACATACTCGATGCAGACCAGGCGGCCGCGAGAAGTTGGCGAGGCGTGCTTTCGTCGATTGCCAAGTTTCGCATCAGCTCGAGATTGGGTCGGGGCAGCGGCAAGAGAAAACCCTGAGCCAGACCCAAGGCCATGTTTGAGCGCATTTTGGTGATGCCCTGCAGAGCTGCAGCGCGAGGAAAGGAAGCGTCACCCTTGTGACTTGCACTGGCGATATTGCCGAGGCTGAGACCGGCGTAATTGTGGCTTGGTCCAACGATACCGTCGAAATTGATCTCGACGAGGCTCATCGCGCCACGCTCCAAACAGTGTCTCCCACGCCGATCTCAAGTGCAGTGGCGCTGATTTCGTCGATCGACACACTGCCATCCTCGCTGAAATCCCGCATTCCGTAGGCTGACTTGAAACCGGAGAGCTCACCCGTGGCAATCAATGCGCGTTCCCCGATGTCGAGATCGGTTGCAGCCACACGGGCTGGCTTTGCCTCACGGACGCTCTTCACCTGGTCGGTACGCGCGGTCATGGTCGGACCGCCATCGAAGATGTCGACAAAGCCTTCGGCGGAAAAACCTTCGTTCTCAAGCATCCGCATCGCCGCGCGCCCGGAAGGGTGGGGTACGCCGATCACCTTCCTCGCCTCATCATCCAGCATGGCTATATAGACCGGATGCTTGGGCATCAAATCGGCGATGAACTGGTTTCCTTTGATCGCGTTGAAGTAGTCGGCCTCCTGGAAGGTCATACCGAAGAAGCGTCCGGCAACGCCATCCCAGAAGGGTGAACCACCCCGGTCGTCGATTACCCCGCGCAATTCGGCAATAATGCGCTCGGCGAAACGGCTGCGATGCATGGCGACGAAAAGATAGCGGCTGCGTGCCAGCAACAGGCCCAGCCCGCCGGCTCGCTCGCCCGGATGGAGGAACAATCCGCCGACTTCGGACGATCCTTCGAGGTCGGTCACCAGACTGAGCAATTCCGCCCGGACAGTCCGGTCGAGCTCCTGGCTGTGCTGGGTAAGCGTGGTCAGGCGATAGGAATAGAACGGCCACTGCTGTCCGACCTGGCTGAACAGCTGGCAAGTGCCGCGAACCTGGCCAGTTTCGGTATTCTCCAGCACGAGTGTGAACTGGTCGTCGCCCAGATCGCCGTCAGTTCGTGAGAACGCTTCATCGGCGCGATTGAGCTTCTTGGTCAGCGCATTCCGGTCGGCAGGCAGGTTGGTAAAGCCGCCACCGGTCAGTTTGGCCATTTCATAAAGGTGTTCAAGATCGTCGATATGCGCGGCGCGCAGGCGAAAGGTCACAAATGGTCTCCGGTGGATAGCTTCGTGAGGACCAGCGCGGAGAGTGCCGCACGCTCCCGCAGCGAAGATACGATCATGAATTCATCGGGGCTGTGGATCGCCCCGCCACGCACGCCCATTGTGTCGACCACAGGAACGCCGGTGGCGGCGATATTGTTGCCGTCGCACACCCCGCCGGTGGACTTCCAGCCGATCTGCTGGCCGAGTTCGGCGCCGCATGCCTTCACGAGGTCGAACAGGCGTTGGGCTCTGTCGTCGACCGGTTTGGGTGGCCGCGTGACCCCGCCATGGCGGTGGATGCCGACTTCGTGCTCGGCTTCGATACCCTTGAGGATCGCGCCAAGCTCACCGTCAAAACGGTTCATGGCGTCGGTCGACTTGGGACGGATGTTGAAGCGCAGGATGGCCAGATCGGGCACGACATTGTTCGCCGCGCCTCCTTCGATCTTGGCAGGATTGACGGTAATGTCCTCCGCCTCGAGCCCCTTGATCTTCAGGACGAGATCGGACGCCGCGACGATGGCGTTGCGCCCGTCCTGCGGGTTGCGACCCGCATGGGCGCTGCGCCCGGTAACGGTGATCGAGTAATTGCCGGTTCCGCCGCGCGCGTGGGCGAGCGTGCCGTCGGGCAGGGCGCTGGGTTCATAGGTCAGAGCGGCGTATTTCCCGCGCGCGAGTTCCTCGATCAATCCGCGGCTGGCAAGGCTGCCCGTTTCCTCGTCTGAGTTGATCATCACATCGTAGCCCACTCGCGAAGAGCCCTCGATCGTCTCGAATGTCCTGAGCGAATGGAGAATGATATTAAGGCCGCCCTTCATATCTGCCGTGCCGGGGCCGTTGATGGTGTCATCGTCGAGCCACTTCACCTCCTGGAAGGGGTGATCCGCCGGAAAGACGGTGTCCATGTGCCCGGTCAGCACGAAGCGGCGTTCAGCCTCTGGCCGCACACGCAGGACAATGTGCTCGCCATGCGGCTTTTCGTATTCGCGGCCCTCGGCGGAAATCGCGGTAACCGTTGCCGGCTCCACCAGCTCGACATCGCCGGGAAGGGCAGAGAAGGCATCGGCCAACACGCCTGCCATTTTCTCAAGTCCCTCGATATTCGCCGTGCCAGTGTTGATCGCGGACCAATCCTGCACTTCGCGCAGCATCGTGTCCGCATCGATTACGTCGAGAAAGGCTTGGGGCGCAGTATCCGGTTTCATCGGCAACTTCCTTAAGGCTCGCGCAGGTCAAGTCCACCCCGCACCTTGCATTCGTCAACCACTGGCGGCATAGGTCGTGCTACTCCTCCCCGGGTCTACATCGCCAGTCGCACGATCTACCCAGAGGAGTTCCATGACCAATTACGTGACCCGCGCCGGTATTCAAACCGATCCGGCTCTTGCCGAGTTTGTCGAGCGGGAGGTTCTGGCTCCGCTGGATCTCGATGTGAACCGGTTCTGGGAAGGGTTCGCCGGTCTTCTCGGCGAATTCGCTCCCCGTAACCGCACCATGCTGGACAAGCGCGAGGAACTGCAGGCGAAAATCGATGCCTGGCATATCGAACGCAAGGGACAGCCGCACGATGCAGGTGCCTATCGGCGCTTTCTGGAAGAGATCGGCTACCTCGTAAGCGAGCCGGGCGAGTTCACCATCGAGACGAGAAACGTCGATCCCGAGATCGCGACCATGGCTGGCCCGCAACTCGTCGTGCCCATCCTCAACGCCCGCTTCCTGCTCAACGCAGCCAACGCGCGCTGGGGCAGCCTGTACGATGCGCTTTACGGCACCGATGCGCTCGACGCCCCGCCGGCAAGGCCTCGTGGCTATGACGAGGAGCGCGGCGCGGCCGTTATCGCGCAAGGGCGCAAGTTTCTCGACGAAACGCTGCCACTGGCGGAGCGGAGCTGGGCCGATCTTGAAAGTGATGATTACGGCAATCTTGTCGATCAGGACCAGTTTGTCGGACGTACCGACAAGGGTCTCCTTTTTCGGAACAATGGTTTGCACATCGAGGTGCAGTTCGATCGTGAACA
>CAYPGL010000022.1:0-12650 GCA_964410035.1 uncultured Qipengyuania sp.
GGTTCGCCGAAGGACCTAGCGCGATCATGCGTGAAATCAACGCCTCGATCCCATTCGACAAGGCTCTGTGGCGCGAAGATATCGCCGGGAGCCGTGCACATGTCGCGATGCTGGCGAAGCAGGCTATCGTGAGCGAAGCGGACGCAAAGGCGATATATGAAGGCCTTCAGCAAATCGCTGCGGAATACGAGCGTCACGGGGTCCCTGTGGATTGGGATCTCGAAGACATCCACATGACCGTCGAATCCCGGCTGACCGAGATTATCGGGCCGGTAGCGGGCCGCCTCCACACCGCGCGCAGCCGCAACGATCAGGTGGCAACCGATTTTCGCATGTGGGCACGCAGTGCAATGCAGCGCGCCATCGCCGGGATCGACGCCGTCCTCTCTGCACTGATCGGCCGGGCCGACGAACACGCCGCCAGCATCATGCCCGGTTTTACGCACCTTCAGACGGCGCAGCCCGTGACTCTGGGTCATCACCTGCTTGCCTATTTCGAGATGCTGGCGCGCGACCGCTCGCGCTTCGCCGACGCGCTGGCGCGGATGGACGAATGCCCGCTGGGGTCGGCCGCGCTGGCAGGAACTGGTTTCGATCTCGACCGGGAAATGACAGCAGAGGCGCTGGGTTTCGCTCGGCCCACCCGAAACAGTCTCGACGCCGTCTCGGACCGCGACTTCGCGCTCGATTACCTGATGGCGGCAAGCCAGTGCTCGCTCCATCTCAGCCGTCTCGCCGAGGAGTTCATTATCTGGGCGAGCCAGCCCTTCGGCTTCGTCAAATTGCCAGATTCTCTCTCCACCGGCAGCAGCATCATGCCGCAAAAGCGCAACCCCGATGCAGCCGAGCTGGTGCGCGGCCATGCCGGGCGGATAATCGGCTGCGCCACCAGCCTCATGGTCACGATGAAGGGGCTTCCGCTGGCCTATTCGAAGGACATGCAGAACGACAAGCCGCCGGTATTCGAGGCAGCGAGCCTGCTCGATCTCAGCCTTGCCGCGATGGCAGGCATGGTGGCCGATAGCGGGTTCGACACAGCAAAGATGCGACAGGCCGCAGAGGCGGGCCATGCGACTGCCACAGACTTGGCCGACTGGCTCGTCCGGCAGGCCGACATCCCGTTCCGCGAGGCGCATCACATTACCGGCGCTGCCGTGAAATTGGCAGATGATAAGGGCGTTGCGCTCGATGGACTTTCAATCGGCGACCTCAAGGGCATCGACGAACGGATCGACGAGCGCGTGTTCGAGGCATTGTCGGTGGATGCTTCCGTAGCAGCCCGGTCTTCCTATGGTGGGACTGCGCCGGTCCGTGTTAGGGAGCAGGTCGAAGCCGCCCGCAAGCGGCTGGAGGAGTTATGATCTACATGCGCAAAATCGCTGCCCTTGGTCTTGCCGTTACGCTCGCCGCTTGCGGCCAGAAGGTCGACCTGACTCCGGTTGCGGGCGAGACACTGCCGCCCAAACCCTATGGAGCCGAAGTGCAGCCCGATGCGGCGGAATTGCTGGCGCTGGACCCGCAGGCTGCGCCGGACCGGTCGGTGGAACTTCGCACCCGCTCCGAAGAGCGCGAGGACGATCCGTTCGACCTACCGCCCGAGTGAATTTCGGGTCGCAAAGCACAGCTTGTTAGACTTCGCGCCCCGGATTCGGCAGAGGCGCACGCATGGACCATTTCCAGCTTCGTGACGGCATCCTGCACGCCGAGGATGTGCCGCTTCCCGCAATCGCCGACGAGGTCGGCACCCCTGTCTATGTCTATTCCCGCGCCACGCTGGTACGCCATGCCCGTGTATTCCGCGATGCACTTTCGGGCCTGACGGATCCGCACATCGCATTTGCGGTGAAAGCCAATCCGAACCTTGCCGTGCTGCGGGTGCTGGCGAACGAGGGATACGGTGCTGACGTGGTTTCCGGCGGCGAACTGACCCGTGCGCTGGCTGCAGGCATGAAGCCGGAGGACATCGTCTTTTCGGGTGTCGGAAAGACCCATGCAGAACTCCAGCAAGGTCTCGAACAGGAGATCGGCCAGTTCAACATCGAGAGCGAGGAAGAGGGCTACGAACTCGCTGCGATCGCGCGGCGCTTCGGCAAGCAGGCGGCCTGCGCCCTGCGGGTCAATCCGGATGTCGATGCGCGAACCCATGAAAAGATTTCGACCGGCAAGCGCGAGAACAAGTTCGGCGTCCCGCTTGACCGGGCCACGGAAATCTACACCGCTCTGGCAAGGGAAGACGGGCTCGATATGCGCGGCATCGCGGTGCATATCGGCAGCCAGCTGGCCGATCTCGAACCGTTGGAAACAGCCTTCGGCAAGGTCGGCGCGCTGATTGCCGAACTGCGCACAGCAGGATGCAGCGTGACCCATGCCGATCTCGGCGGGGGGCTAGGTGTACCATACAAGGCGGGCGAGGAGCTTCCCGCCCCTGCCGAGTATGGCGCGATGGTGGCGCAGGTCACCAAGGACTGGGACGTGCGCCTGATGTTCGAACCCGGCCGCGTGATCGCCGGAAATGCCGGCGTGTTGCTGACGCGGGTCGTGCGCGTGAAACGGGGGATCGAGCGACCATTCGTCGTGGTCGATGCCGCGATGAACGATCTGGCACGCCCCGCCATGTATGGCGCGTGGCACGATTTCGAAGCAGTGAAGCCGACCGGCGAGAAAACGATCGCGCATATCGTCGGGCCGATCTGCGAGACCGGCGACACTTTCGCCATGGACCGCGAATGCGATGCGCTGGTCCCGGGCGATCTTGCCATATTCCGTACCGCGGGCGCGTATGGCGCGACCATGGCCTCGAGCTACAATTCCCGCGGGTTCGTGGCGGAGGTCCTGGTGGATAGTGATCGACACGCCGTAGTGGCCGACCGCATCCCGGCAGATGCGATCATGGATGCCGAACGCGTGCCAGACTGGCTGGAAGGCTGATGCACTCGCTGCCGCTGTTCCACCGAATTGCGGGCGAGCGGGTCGTCGTCGTCGGCTTGGGCGGAATGGCGGCAGCAAAAGCGCGCCTGGTGGAACGTGCGGGCGGCATCGTTTGCGCGGAGACCGAGGCACACCATGCAAAGCTTGCCTTCGTGGCTTTGGAGGAAGCGCGGGCGGCAGAAGCTGCGGCCCTGCGCCTGAAACGCTTGGGCCTTCTGGTCAACGTCGCCGATCGTCCGGAATTGTGCGATTTCACACTTCCCAGCATTCTGGACCGCGAATCGGTGCTCGTCGCCATTAGTACTGGCGGGGCTTCGGCCGGATTGGCAAAGCATCTCCGGCTGCGGCTCGAGGGGCTTATCCCTCATTCGATCGGCGGCCTTGCGAGCGGGCTTTCCGCGATGCGTGACAAACTGCGTACGCGATGGCCCGAAGCCGACATGCGGCGCAGCGCGTTGGACCGGGCCCTCGAAGAAGGAGGCCCGCTCGATGTACTTCAGGCAGAGTCCGCGTCTCATATCGATGCGTGGATTGAAGACCGTACGGCAGCAGACGAACTGTCGATTTTCGAGTTCATCCTTACGAGCGACGACCCGGACGAGTTAACCCTCAGGCAGGCTCGGCTATTGGGCCGAGCCGACACCGTGCTTCACGACCGGGCGATTCCGGAAGTGATACTCGTGCGAGCCCGTGCTGATGCCCAGCGGCGGCCCCTGCCAGGCGACGAGCCAACAAGCGGCCTGACCGTGGTCCTTCGCCGGTCGATCTAGACCGCTAGCAACTCTTCCGCCGTGATGCCGATCGATTCAAAGTAACGCGCCATGGCGTCGGCTGTGGCGTCGTCCAGAGCAATGTGCGCACGTCGACGATAATGCGGGTCAGGTATGCGTACGGGCAAGCCCGCATCGACCATCTGACTGATCCAGCGAAAACCCGTTGTCGCCGGAACGCCTGCCGCGATACAGCGCGAAGTGACACCGACTCTGCAACGTTCCGACCTCGCGGCCGCGAGGTCGAGAAGAATGTCCCAAGCCGGGTCTGCAAAAAGTTCGGCATCGAAGAACCTAGCCCGTACCTGTCGTGCCTGGATTATCCTGCGGATACGATCGCCTGGCGGAAGCTGGGGGGTTTCTCTCGCGACGTAGAATATTCTTCTCCATGCTGCGCAAAAGTATGAGTTGGCGATTGGAACCGGAAAGCTCCGCTCCCCTCTCGCTGGCCCGGCGACAAACCTTCGAGCCGTCCAGCAATCTTGCCCTGCTGTTCGGTCAGGCGAAGGAGCATGAGCCGATCTCCCCGGCCAGTTCGCGCAACCGCAGATTGGGCACATGGGCAAGTACGCGACCAATCGCGATTACCCTTTCCGCACGGAAGGGATCGACAAGTACCTGTGCGCCCGACATCGCGAAAAAGCCGAATACTGCATCGAGCGATGCCATCGTGGTCGAGACAACGATCTGCGCACCCGACTAGCCTGGACGCATAACGAGCCGCGAAAGGAGCGCGACGGCGGCAGCATCCGCCTCTGCACAATCCACCAGCACCAGATCGCCCAGTGCGCCTGTCGCGCCAAACGCGAACTCATCGAGGCTGCAGCACTCCAAAATCCGGAATCCGGCGGCTTCGGCATCTTCGCGCAACTGCCCTCTTACCGGCTCACGATCGGCCAGAATCGTTATCGCGAGCTGGAAACCAGCGCTGTCGAAAACGGGCTCATAGCTGAAATCGGCCTGCATCAAATCGAGTTCCTTTGAGACAGTCTGGAATTTAGAGAGAACAAACAGGGTTTATGTCAAGAATACGAGGTTCCCGACGGATGCACGATGGGGGTGCCTCTCGCGGTCATTTGCGGATCGCTCGCCTTCCGGCGAAAAAGCGATTAGGGCGCACTCCATGCACTTCCTCGACCAGGCAAAAATCTACCTCAAGTCCGGCGGAGGCGGCCCCGGCGCCGTCAGCTTCCGGCGTGAGAAGTATATCGAATACGGCGGCCCGGACGGCGGCAATGGCGGCAAGGGCGGCGACATTGTATTTCGTGCCGTTCAGGGCCTCAATACGCTGATCGATTTCCGATATTCGCAGCATTTCAAGGCGCAGCGCGGTAAGCACGGCATGGGCCGTGACCGTACCGGCGCAGGCGCTCCCGATCTCGTCATCGATGTGCCGGTCGGCACGCAGATCCTATCCGAGGACAAGGAAGAAATCCTCGCCGATTTCACCGAGGTCGGACAGGAAATGGTTTTCCTGGAAGGCGGCATGGGAGGCCGCGGCAACGCCAGCTACAAGAGCAGCACCAACCGCGCCCCTCGCCAGCACCAGCCAGGCGTTCCGGGCGAGGAAATGTGGGTCTGGCTGCGCCTCAAACTGCTTGCTGATGTTGGGCTTCTGGGTTTGCCCAATGCGGGCAAGAGCACCTTCATCAACCAGGTGACCAATACCAAGGCCAAGGTGGGGGACTATGCTTTTACCACCTTGGTGCCCAAGCTGGGCGTAGTGCGCCACAAGGGCCGCGAATTCGTGCTCGCCGATATTCCCGGCCTGATCGAAGGCGCGGCAGAAGGCGCAGGTATCGGTGACCGTTTCCTTGGCCATATCGAACGTTGCCGCGTGCTGATCCATCTGATCGACATCGCCGGGGACGACCCGGCGGACGCCTATCGTACAGTCAATTCGGAGCTTGAGGCTTACGGCGCGGGGCTTCTCGACAAGCCGCAACTGGTCGCGCTCAACAAGCTTGACCTCGCCGACGAGGAACTGGGCAAAGCCTTCGCCGACGAATTGCTGGAAGCGGGGGCGGAAAAGGTTTTCTCGATATCGGGAGCCACGGGTTCGGGCATCGAGGAATTGCTCGATTCAATTCTTAGCTATCTGCCCGATCGCACTTCGACCGAAACCCACGCTGAAGAGGTCGAAGACGAGGACGAAGCTCCTGACTGGTCGCCCATCTGACCGCATGACTATCGATACGCTCTCCGGACTGGTCGGGGCAAAACGCCTCGTTATCAAGGTCGGATCGGCGTTGCTGATCGAAGGGGGCGAAGCGCGCTCGGACTGGCTGGCGACGCTTGCCTCAGAAATTGCCAATCTGAGGAGGCGGGGGACGCAAGTGATCGTGGTGTCGTCGGGCGCAATCGCTCTCGGTGCTGCCAGGCTCGGTCTGGCGAAAGGGGGGCGAGGTAGCCTCGCCGATGCCCAGGCCGCGGCCTCGGTCGGACAAGTCGAACTGGCGCGCCTGTGGTCGGAAATGCTCGGCAAGCACAATATCGTTGCTGCCCAGATGCTGGTGACACTTGGCGATCTCGAAGATCGTCGGCGCTATCTCAACGCTGCGGCAACGCTGGACCGGTTGATCGAGGCGGGCGCGATCCCCGTGGTCAACGAGAACGACAGCGTAGCGACGGAAGAAATTCGGTTCGGAGACAATGATCGGCTGGCGGCGCGCGTCGCTCAGGCAGCGCAGGCAGATGCCGTGCTGCTCCTTTCCGACGTAGACGGCCTCTATGATCGTGATCCGAAGGAACCGGACGCGGAACTCATCGCCACCGTTGAGGGTGTCACTCCCGAGGTTATCGCCATGGCAACGAAGGAGTCCTCGTCAGGCCTAGGCTCAGGCGGCATGCTGGCCAAGCTGCAGGCAGCGCGAATTGCCGAGCGCGCCGGGATTGCGCTCGCCATCATCAACGGCAAGCACAATACGCCTGTAGCCGAGGCGGTGAATGCCAATCGCGGAACTCTGTTCCTTGCGCAGGGTGACGAGAATGCGCGCAAGGCATGGCTGTCCGGGAGGTTGGCCCCTGCCGGTGTGCTTAGCGTAGATGGCGGTTGCACCAAGGCGTTGGCGAAAGGCGCCAGCCTGCTAGCTGCGGGCCTGACCGATGTCGAAGGCGAATTCCGGCGTGGCGACCTCGTCGCGATCTTCGGTGCCAAGGGGGAAAGGCTCGGCCAGGGCCTCGTCGAATATACTGCCGCCGAATGCCGCGCTATTCTGGGCCTTCGCGAAGAAGAGCAGGCCGAGAGGCTTGGGTACGCACCGCGTGCGGCGATCGTTCATCGCGATCACATGGTGCGCGGATGATTATCGCTTTGACCGGGGCGACGGGCTTCGTCGGTCAAGCCGTACTGGATGCCGCAGCGCGTCAGGGTGTGGAAGTTCGGGCGCTGACCCGCCGCGCGCAGGAGCCGCGCGCAGGAGTGACATGGATCGAGGGAAGTCTGTCTGACAAGGCGTCGCTTGTGCGGCTGGTCGAAGGTGCAGATAGCGTCGTCCATGTCGCGGGATTAACGAATGCCCCCGACCCGAAAGAGTTCGAGATCGCCAATGTCGAGGGTACGACTGCGCTGCTCAACACCCTGCGTTCCAGCCCAATGAAGCGTTTCATTTTCACCTCTTCGTTGTCAGCCAGAGAACCGAAGCTGTCGCTCTACGGTGCATCCAAAGCGAAAGCGGAAGCCTATGTGGAAACCAGTGGACTCGATTGGACCATCGTGCGTCCCCCCGCGGTCTACGGCCCACGCGACAAGGACATGTTCGAACTCTTCCGTACCGCCAAATACGGTATCGTACCGGTACCGCCCAAGGGTTACACGTCGCTCATCCATGTCGACGATCTTGCGGAATGCCTGCTGGCGCTCGCCCTTGGTGGGTTTGTCTGGGGTGACACACTAGAACCGGACGATGGACACTGGGGCTGCTATGAACACGGGGAGCTGGCAAGGCTTATCGGCAGTGCAGTTGGCAAGCAGGTATTCGCGCCGCACCTTCCTAAAATACTGCTTGCGCTCGCAGCCCGCTCTGATCGCCTAGTCAGGGGCGACCGGGCCAAGCTCACTCCAGACAGGGTCGGCTATATGGCCCATCCCGACTGGGTCTGCCGCCCGGAACGCGCCGTTCCGTCCAATATCTGGTCCCCGCGCATCGGCGGACCCGCTGGTCTCGCCTCAACTGCAAGCTGGTACAGACGCGAGGGCTGGCTCTGACGTAATTGCCGTGCGATCTGCGCTTTTCCGAGTTTAGATACCGCACCGACTACGCGCCAACTGGCGGGGCCGTCGCTTTCTGCTGTTCGCTACGCCTTCCTTCCTTTTCACTAGACGAAGGCCAGTCGCCACGACGAAGGTCATTCGCCAGGACAATCTCGGCAAGTTGGCGGCGCAGACTAAGACGAGCCTGGACCAAAAGTCCGACTTATACATGCCGATTGTGTTATTCGGGGTTGCGCCTAACCTCCGGCGCTCGGTCGCGAGTCGTGAGCGGAAATGTCCGCCTGTTCATCATGGGTCGCGATTGGAGGATTTCATGAAGATACAGTTGATACTTGCCAGCTCGCTGGCGATTGCCGGGTGTTCGCAAGCCGAGGAAGAAGAGCCCGCGCCTGCCGTGGAGACATCCACGCCCGAACCGGCGGAGCCGTTGGCCGCCGATGGCAACCCGACACCCGGGCTGTACACGATCACGCTGGATGATGGGACAGTCTTCACCGAAGATGTGAGGGCAGACGGCACCTACGTCCAGACCGATGCAGACGGTGATGTCGTCGAGACCGGCACCTGGGAGCAGAAGTCGCCCCAGCAATATTGTTACACGGTCGACGAGGAGTACCGCGAGACCGAAGAACCCGAAGGCCAGAAATGCAACACCGAAGGTATCGGTGAGGACGGCGTCTGGTTCTCGACCAACCCAGAAGGCGAGACCTCTAAGGTCGAACGCTCTCAAGGATAGCTGATGCGCGAGGGCATCGGCGCTAATGCGGCCCGATGCCCTTTAGAACCCTACAGAAACGGCTCCTCTCCTGGCTTGTGAATGCCGCATTCGACTTTGTCCCATCCTGCCCAGCGGCCGGCGCGAGGATCTTCCCCCGGCGCGACCGCGCGCGTACACGGCGAACAGCCAATGGAAGTGAAACCGCGGTCGACCAGAGGGTGCCGCGGCAGGTTGTGCTCTTCGAAATAGGCGGCGATGCGATCCGCTTCCCAATCGATAAGGGGGTTGATCTTGAACCGGCCCTGTGCGTTGGAAGTGTCGATCTCGAAACGCGGCAGGTTTGCGCGGGTCGAAGACTGGAATGCCTTCCTGCCGGTCAGACTGGCATTGAAACCGGATAGCGCCTTTTCGAGCGGACGAACCTTGCGCAGTTCGCAGCAACCGTCAGGGTCATAAGACCAGCGCAGTCCGCTTTCATCGCGCGATCGCAACTCCTCGAGGTCGGGATAGATATTAACGAGATTCAGCCCCAACCGATCAGTCAGCAGGTCGCGATAGGCGAGAGTTTCGGGAAAATGCTTTCCCGTCTCGAGGAAGAGAACAGGAACCGACGCATCTATCTGCGATACCAGATGGAGCAGTGCTGCGCTTTCCGCCCCGAAACTGGAGACGATGGCGATATCGCCGACGAGATTGCCCTCCAATACCGCAGCAAGCCACTCGTCAGTATCGCTTCCGCGAAACATCCGATTGAGCCGGATTGCATCCTGCTCAGTGAACCGCGGCCCGGTGTCGATACGATCTATCGCACGCAGTTCGTTCACCCGTGCCTCTTGTTCCATATTGGCGTGGTTAGGTCGGCAGCCGATTGATAAACCTCGGGCCAGCGCGACAACGCGGCTTCCAGATCGCTTTCTTCAATCGGCGCATCCGGGTCGAAGGCGTCGAAGCCGCAGCGGCGCATATAGGCGACTTGATCGACCAGAACGTCACCGACGGCACGCAGTTCGCCTTCATAGCCCGCTTCACGCAACAATCTTGCAGAGGAGTAGCCTCGCCCATCGCCGAAGGAGGGGAAGTTGACTTCGATGAGGGCGAGGCGTTCAAGGTGGGGAATTAATTCGCGCGCATCATCGCCCGGCTCTACCCGGACGGCGCTCGCAGCCGATTGGTCGAGGAATGAATCGACAGTCACTGCTCCATGATCGACGGGATCGTCTTCGCGGTAGCGGATCAGGCGATCGTTTTCGGACGATAGATCAACCATAAAGCGCCTCCTTGAATGGGTTCATGCCGATACGGCGATAAGTATCGAGGAAGCGTTCGCCGTCCTGGCGCTCGCGCAGGTAGACGTCTGCGGCGGTTTCCACCGCATCGACGATGCCTGCTTCGTCGAACCCGGGGCCGGTAATCTTGGCGAGGCTGACGTCCTCCGCCTCGCTTCCGCCCAGGAGCAGCTGGTAGTTCTCGACGCCTTTCCGATCGACGCCGAGGATGCCGATGTGACCGGCATGATGATGACCGCACGCGTTGATGCAGCCGGAAATCTTGAGCTTGAGCTGGCCCAGAGCCTCGGTCTTGCCGCTTGCGGAAAAACGCTCCGAAATCTTTTGCGCCACCGGGATAGAGCGGGCATTGGCGAGACTGCAATAGTCGAGACCTGGGCAGGCAATAATGTCCTCGACGGTATCGAGGTTCGGGCTGCCCAGACCGACTGCTTCCAACGCGGTCCACAGCGTGTGAAGATCAGCTTTGCGGACATGCGGCAGGACGATGTTCTGCGTGTGCATGACACGCAGTTCGTCGAAGCTGTACTCCTTCGCAAGGTCCGCCATCAGGCGCATCTGATCCGAGGTTGCATCGCCCGGGATCCCGCCAACGGGCTTCAGGCTTATGACGACAGACGCATAACCTACGGTCTTGTGTGCAATCGTATTGCGATCGACCCAGAGCGCGAAGTCCGGATCGCTGCGATCAATCTCACCACTCGCATCGTCCTCGAACGGCGGGTCTCGGAAGAAGGTTCGAATGCGTTCGAGTTCGGCGAAGGGCGGTTCGATGCCTTGGCCCAGCATGTGTTCGAACTCGGCAGCGACAGCTCTGGCATATTCCTTAGCCCCCATCTCGTGGACGAGGATTTTGATGCGGGCCTTGTACTTGTTATCCCGACGACCTTCGCGGTTATAAACCCGCAGGCACGCTTCGGTATAAGTCACCAGCCGATCGAGCGGAACGAACTCCGTGATGCAAGGCGCAATCATGGGGGTGCGGCCCATGCCCCCGCCGACATAGAATGCCGCGCCGAGTTCGCCGCCGCGCTCCACGATCTGGATGCCGATATCGTGGAGCCGCATAGCGGCACGATCAGTATCGCTGGCGATCACGGCAATCTTGAACTTTCGAGGCAGCGCGTTGAATTCGGGATGGAAGCTCGACCACTGGCGCAGCAGCTCTGCGTAGGGGCGCGGGTCGACCAGCTCATCCTTAGCGGCGCCTGCGAAATGATCAGAGGAAATATTGCGGATGCAATTGCCGCTGGTTTGGATGGCATGCATCTCCACCTTGGCCAAATCTGCCAATATGTCCGCGGCTTCTTCCAGCTTGATCCAGTTGTATTGGATGTTCTGGCGGGTCGTGAAATGAGCATAGCCGCGGTCGTATTTGTCCGCGATGTCGGCCAGCGCGTGCATCTGGCGGCTGTTCAGAGTGCCATAGGGAACTGCCACACGCAGCATGTAGGCATGGAGTTGCAGATAAAGGCCGTTCTTCAGCCGCAAGGGCGTGAACTGCGCCTCGGTCAGCTTGCCTTCGAGACGGCGACGAGCCTGATCGCGGAATTCTTCTACCCGCGCATCGACCATCGCTTGGTCGTATTGGTCATAGAGATACATCAGATCACCCAGTTACCGATATCGGGATCGGCCGGTTTGAGAGTGAGGTCGGGGCGCACCGTGGGTCCCAATGCGCGAACACGGTCCTTGATATGCGCGGGCCGCGGCTTGCCATCGTGCTGTTCGGCATCAATCGCATAGGGCACATTGACGCGCCGGGAAGCTTCTTCCCGCCGGGCGATTTCATCCTCGCACCCGGAAACGTCGACCGCGTCTTCGACATGCAAGGACCAGTCGCTCCCGGTCCACCACGTAACTGCCCCGCTTTTGAGATCGTTGCCGGTAAGGATCCTCATATGGCTGCCTCCAATGCGATCGACGCGAGCGCACTGTCCCGTGCAGTGACCTCACCAATCACGATGAGCGCAGGGCTGATCACGGCTTCGTGTGCCACCATGTCCGGGAGCCCGGCGAGAGAACTCCGCAATACGCGCATCGCGGGCCTGGCGCCGTTCTCGATCACCGCGACGGGCATCGAGGGAGAAAGGCCATCCGCCATCAGCTTTTCGGCGATCTGGGGCGCGGTCTTCACGCCCATGTAGATGACCAGCGTGCGGCCCTTGCCTGCCAGACCTGCCCAGTCCTGCTCGGCCAAACCCTTGCATTGGCCTGCCACGAAACTCACGATCGACGAGGCATCGCGGTGCGTCAGCGCAATCTGCGCCGCAGCAGCCGCTCCGTTCGCGGCGCTGATTCCGGGAATGATTTCAACGGCGACGCCTGCAGCACGTGCAGCTTCCGCTTCTTCGCCGCCCCGACCAAAAATGAAGGGGTCGCCGCCCTTCAGGCGCACGACATCCTTCCCGCTTCGAGCAATTTTGATCAGGAGACGGTTGATGTCTTCCTGCGGAAGCGTGTGCCGCGCGCGCTGCTTTGCGACAGAGATCCGTTCCGTAAGAGGATGCGTCAGGTCGAGAATTGCGGAATCGACAAGTCCGTCATGGACGATGACCTGCGCCGATTCGATAAGACGCGCTGCACGCAGCGTGAGAAGATCAGGATCGCCCGGTCCAGCACCGACCAGAAAGATGGTTCCAACTTTTGCCATGTTGGCAAGGTGCTATGCGGGGCGTGATTGCGCCAAGCAGAATGAATAGCCGTGGCGGTAGATCGAATTTTGAAATCGAAGC
>CAYPGL010000023.1:0-12606 GCA_964410035.1 uncultured Qipengyuania sp.
GGCCGTTCTGCATTCCGGATTGGTATTGACCGATCAGGCGGCTCGAACGCGGGACAAGGACACGCCTGCCGTCGAAGCTGCGCACATCCTGACTCACCACGGCGCGGACATAGCCGGGGACATTGGTATCGATTGCAGTCTCCAGGATCGCCGGGATCAGCGTGCCCTGCGTAACCGTAGTCGATGGATTGGTCATCGCCTTGGCCTGTGCAGGAGCACCGCCAACGCCGCCGACGCGGCTGGCAAAATCGCCAGCAGAATTGCCGGTCGAAGCTTCTCCCGCGCCCTCCCCGGCCTCCATCGCCACTCCATCGACGGCTCCTGCGAGCGCGCTGCCAGCATCGAAGACAACAGTCGGATTGTTATATGGATTGCCCATCGCCTTCGGATCGGGCGCTGCCGACAGTACGGGTGCTGGAGCCGGATCGGCCATCGCGGCCTGCTGCGCCGCGGTCGGCCGTTCGATCGTGACCGCCGGAGGCGCCGCGGGCCTGGTCGCTGGTTGCGCCGCCACCTGGGGGCTTCCAACGCCCTGCGGTTCGGGGACGCGGGCTGAATTCATGCTCCAGAGCGTCACTGCTCCCAGTCCAGCGACGATAGCGATACCTGCGACCATCCCCATGGCATCGCCCTTGCCTCCCGGCCGCGCGACGGCAGGGAAAGCGTTGCGCTGCGCAAGATCGATGATCTCGGCATCGCTCTCGTCACGCGGATCGGTATCGTTGGCGACCGTGGTGTTTTGCGGGATGCGGTTGGCAAGACGCATTACTTGTCTCCCCTCTGGGCGAATTCGGCATCGGAACGCTGGGCGGATGCACGCTCGGGTCCGGCGTTGACGAGCGTGGCACTTTCTTCACCCGCGCGCAGGATAATCGAACGCGGCACGCCATCGATGACGATGGTGTCGCCGCGCACGGTGTAATTGACCGGACCTTCATCGCCCTTGGCGTTGGTTACGAGGATAGCCGGTACGTCGCGGCCGGCCGGCCATGTAAGGAACGTGACCTCGCCATCATCGAAGGCGCGTTCGGGCAGCAAGGCCGTATCGCCCTCGCCGTTCCAGGCAAAGTTGAGATCGGCCGGATCCACCGCGGAGAAAGGATCGGCCGGAGTCTCCGGCTGTTGGGCGGCGGCCTGTGCCAGCTCCGCCTTGCGCGCTTCTTCCTCGGGATCAATCGGATAATCGAAGCGCAGCACATAGAGCGGCTTCGCATTCGGGCTGGCAACGAGGTCGAACAGGTAGGTGCGCTTGCTGGTCACCACTGTGAGATTTGTGGCGGCCCGCGGCTCGAGCGGTTTCACGAACAAGATGTTGGCGCGCTTGTTCGGCGTGACCTGCCAGGTCTGCGAATTGCCGATCGCCACATTCTCGATCGTCTCGTCTTCTCCGAAGATGATGCTGGCCTGTACATTGACCCGGCCCGGAAGCGTGAAAACTTCCGTCTCGTCATACATGACCTCGTGCAGGCGCGGGTCGGCAAGTGCCGGCGTAGCGCACAAAGGCAGGACGACAGACAAGGCGAGCGCGGAAAGTAGCGCGCGTTTCATGAGTGTTTCTCCGTTGAACCGAGACTGCGCGGGGGCGCCGATTTGAACCGGCTGCCGATACCGGACGTGCGGCTTGGACCGGCGGCGACCGGTCCGGTCTGTGCGCCGCCTGATGCAGTCGCATATACCTTGGTCGTGCGCGAGGTTGTTCCTGCCCCACTGTCATTGGCCGCGGCGCTGGTGGCCATGGCCGAGACTTCGATGCGCCGGGCCTGCTCGCTCGCCTGCGTGGCGGCCTGCGCCTGCGCAAGCGGCTGCGAGACATATGTTGTCGCAGCGGGAGCGGGCAGTGAGCCGCTGTTGCTCTCCTCTTTCGACGGAACGAGACCGAAGACCGTCCATCCGGATACCATCGCTCCGGCAACTTTCAGCACCATGACCATCAGTGCGACGTGCACCGCTCCGATCATGAAAAAGGCCATCCCTGCCTGTGCCGGAACGACACCCGGCTGGGCCGTAAGCGCAGAAAGGATCGGAACCGCGAGTTCGAGCATGATCGATCCGCCAAGGACTGCGAAAAGCGGCGCCAGCGCGCACATTACCACGCCTTTTAGCCAACCTGTGAAAAGGCCTCGAGTACCGTTGAACAGCGCCAGCACGACGAAGACCGGCCCCAGAGCAACGAGGATGCCGAGCGCGATCTTGGTGGTAACCAGCAAACCGACAGTCCCGAGCATGAACAGCATCGCGCCGAGCCACATCATCCCGTGTGGCGAAAAAGCCGAGAAATCCTGATTATTGCCGCTGGCTTCCTGGATCGCGATGAAGACGACATCGATCTTCTGCGCGAAAACATCGGTTGCGGACCCCTGCGTGCCGGTAAGCCGACCCGCCAGCCAGTCTGGCGCGAGAACGAACATATTCCACACCACGCTCTGGTAGGCGACCCAGCTCGTTGCGAAGGTCAGCACCAGACCCAGCGTCATCATGCGTGGCACCAACGAACGCACGCCGATATTGGTGCGCCCGGTAAGCAGCAGGAAACCGAAAATAGCGATATAAATGGTAAGGATGGCTGTCAGCGCATAGCTGAGCGCCCCGCCCGACGCGAACAGCTTGCCGAAAGCCTGCGCGCTTGCTTCGCCCGCCACGCAGTCCACGCCGCGCAGCGCTGCTGCAACGCCGTTGCCTACCTGCTGGGCGACTTGCTGGCATGCCGCGCTGGTCATTCCGCGGCCAATCCGATTTCGAAATCCTCGCCCATGGCATCGTTCGGCCCGCCCGGCCACGCGGAGCCAGTAAGCGTGGGATACCAGTCGGCGGGCGCATCGCCCATGGCTGCGCGCAGAACGTCGAGACGACGAACCGAGCTCTCGCGGCCTGAAAGCAGTGTCAGCACTTCGGGCGCACCCGAAAGATCCAGACGCACCACTACGCTTGCATCGGGTTGGCGCACGAGGAAGCAGCGGCTGTGCGCAGGCAGGCTGCGGATCAGCGACAGCTCGTGGCTCGTCAGGCCGAACCCGTCACAGTAATCCTCTGCGCGGGCGCGCGAGTTGGGCATGAAGACCATGGTCGCGGTCTGCTCAACCAATGCGGTGGAAATGCGGCTTTCCAGCGCATCGCGGGCAGACTGCGTGGCGAAACCGACGAGTGCGTTGCGTTTACGCAACGTCTTGAGCCAGTCGCGAATGCGGGCTGCGAATACCTCATCGTCGAGCGCCTTCCAACCCTCATCGATCAGGATCATCGTGGGCTTGCCGTCCAGACGTTCTTCTATCCGGTGGAATAGATACATCATGACCGGTGTGCGCAACTTCGGGTTTTCAAGCAGTGCGGTCATGTCGAAGCCGAGCACGCGCGCGGTCAGGTCCAGCTTGTCTTCGGCATTGTCGAAGAGCCAGGCATTCTCGCCCTCTCCAATCCATGCGCCGAGGCGATCCGCCAGATCGCCGGGCTGCGGGCGGCGACTCCCCGAAAGCAGTTCCTTGAAATTGCGCAGGCGGCGCAGGCTTGCGTCATTTGCATAAGCGGCATCGACCGCATGCGCTATCGTCGCGTCTTCTTCCGGGCCCTCCGCCTTCAGCAAGACCGACAGCCAGTCGCGCAGGAACGCCTTGTTACCCGCCGTGTCGGGCAGAGCCATCGGGTTGAACCCGGTCGGCTCACCAGCCCGGATACTGTCGTAGCGTCCGCCGATGCCGCGGACGAACAGTTCGGCACCGCGGTCCTTATCGAACAGAATTGTGCGAGGCGCGAACTTTTGCGCTTGCGCGGCAAGGAAGTTCATCACCACGGTCTTGCCCGAACCGGACGGACCGATGACCGAGAAATTTCCGAGGTCGCCGTGATGGAAATTGAAGAAGAAGGGCGTCGCGCTGGTGGTTTCCAGCAGCGTCACAGCCTCGCCCCAGTGATTGCCTTGGGCCTGCCCGAGCGCGAATCCATGGAGGCTGCCGAAGCTCGCCATATTTGCGCTCGAAATCAGAGCGCGGCGGACGAGATAGCCTTCGTTGCCGGGGAACTGACCCCAGAATGCCGGTTCGAGATTGGTGTCCTCGCGAACGGCGATCGCGCCGGTATCCGCAAGCGCGGCGGCGCAGGCGGCGGTGGCATCGTCGAGCCGGCCGAGGTCGCGTTCCTTCACCATGACGGTCAGGTGATGATCGCCAAAGCCGACTGCGCCATTGCCCAGCGCATCGCGTGCAGCCATCATGTCTGCTCGTTCGGCGGCAGCCTCTTCGTCGGCGCTCTTGAGGCGGCGGATCGCGAGGTCCATCCGTTCACGGGCAGTCTGGCGCTCGGCGGGCGCATAGCTTTCAGAAACGACCATCTCGAACGGCAGGCGCAGAAGCCCATCGAGCAAGCCCGGACTGGTCGCTTCGGGATAATCCTTGAGGCCGAGAATGGAGGCGAAATCGGGCGAACCCGAACCACGCATTTCGAGCGCATCGAGACCGAAACTCACGCGGCGATAAGGCAGCATCAAGCCGAGATCGACATCGTCCGATGGCTTGCGAACCGGACGCATCTCGCCATTGTAGAGCGCCGAAAGCAGCTCCAGCATTTCCGAATTCACATTGCCTTGCGGTCCGACGTAATCGCCGAGGACCGTTGCCCCGTAAGCCTGCAAGGAAGCGACCAGTCCCTGCGATGCCGCCCTCAGCGATCGCAGATCTTTCGGGTCGGCTTCCAGTTCCTGATTGCGACGCTTCGCTCTCTTCGAAATCCGTTCGATCAGGCCAGCCTTGCCTCTTGCGGGGCGCCGGATCAGCGTGATGAACTGGTCGTTCACGAACAACTGGCCGGAACCGAGACGTTCCTTCCACCGGGCATCGATATGGCGACTGATCGGATCGGGGAATTCCGCGTCGAGTTCCACCGAGACACGGCGACGGATGACGTGGTGATACATGACGAAACGCGCGTCGAGCGTGCTGCGGAGCATTACCTCGCGCGTGGCGGCATGGGCGTTGAGGGCCTCGCTATCCTCCGTCTCGAAAAGGAGGCCGGGAACCTGAATCGCAGTCATCAGGCTGCCGTCGCGCATTAGCACGGTATGCTCGTCGACTAGCTTGGCATAGGGCAGCCGGTCGCCCGCGCGAGCCTCTTTCGCACTCCATGAAGCGGGCCCGATCCACTTATCCTTACGCGGCATAGCTGTTACACCCCCAGCGCTTATAGTTCTTCACGCGCGGGCATTTCGACACCTTGGTCATCCAGAGGTCGAAAATGCGCGGTTCGCGCAGGCAGGCGAAATAGCCGACCCCGTGCATCACCAGCGCCGCGAACAGCGCCCAGAAACTGCCGGTGATCAGGAACACCTCGGTCGTCACCACCCCGTTGATGATGAAATAGTTGAACGTCACGCCCGCAAACATCTGCGGCCGCGTAAGCGCCCTGTGGACGGGGTGGCGGACGAGCGCAGTCATGTCAGGCCGCGACACCCTGGATACCGGCAACGATCGAAGCTGCACCGAAAAGGATGAAGACGCCGATGATCACAGTCGCACCGAAGCGCCAGTTCATGCGGCCCGTCAGCATCATAAAGCCGACCGCAGCAACCGCCATCACTGCAACGGCAGTAGCGACATTGCCCAGCAACGTACCCTGCAGCCAGCCCAGCGCGTTGACGATGGGCCCGGACCCGGCCGGATCGCTTTGCATCGTTTGTGCGAGGGCAGCGGTTGGACTGAAAAGTGCAGCCAATCCGGCCACCATTGCGAAAAGCGATTTCAAGTTATTCTACTCCCGTGAGTGATCGGCAAGGCGGCCCATGATGGAGGCCACGTAATTCTGTGTTTCGCGGATGCGCGGAATACCGTTCGCACGCTCTACCCGGCCCGGCCCGGCATTATAGGCGGCAAGCGCTTTTTCCAGGTCGCCATCGAACCGGTCGAGTTGCTCGCGCAAATACCGCGCGCCGCCTTCGAGGTTGGCGAACGGATCGCGCGGGTCGACGCCCATGTCGCGGGCCGTCCCCGGCATCAACTGGGCAAGCCCCTGCGCACCAACCGGCGACACGGCATTGTGCCGCCACCGGCTTTCCTGCCAGACCATCGCTTCGATCAGGGAAGGACTGAGGTCGAACCGCGCGGCGAGTTCCGCCACTTTGGCCCGATAGATTTCGGGAATTCCCTGCGCGTGGTTTTCCGGAACCGCGACTACAGTTTCTGGCACCCAGATATCCGCCGGAACTTCTGCGATGGGCGTTGCAAATTCTGCGCTCATGGCCTGGGCAGGAGCTATCGCGGCCTCTCCGCCGGCAATCCAGCGCGCGCCGTCAGCGTCGATCTCCAAGACATCCGCTTTCACCGGGAAAGCGGTAAGCGCCAGGCAGGCCAATCCTGCATACGGCGCAAAGCGTGCGCGAATCATTGTCGTACGCCCTCCGTGCGACCCCAGTGACCACCCTACATGACAATGGGGTGACAAGACCCTGAATGTACCAGAATTCCTTGCCTCTGCAAAGAAAAGGCCCGCACCTCCGGGATGGAGGAGCGGGCCTAGTCAGGAGATCCCCGGTGGCGGGAGTAATTAACGAACGGCTAAAGCCTCGTAGCCGCGGAACTCGCCTTGATCCAGCATTGCCAGGCCACGGCGAGCAATCACCTTGGAATCGATCCAATCGCCGGTGGACGTCTGCAATTCGTACCGCTCCGCGTTGCGGGCCGCGGCATCGAATCTTTCGCGAGCCTCTCCATAATCACCGAGGCGCGCGAGCGCGATGCCGTGATTGATCTGGCGGGCCGGATCGTCGGCCGGCAAATTCTTGCAATTCTCAATCGCCTCGAGTGCGGCACGATCTTCGCCTGCGAGGAGTTCATCATAACCGATATCGTATTCAGCTTCGGGCGCTGAAACGATCATCACCGGAGCCTCTGCGACGAAAAGCAGCATGGTTGCAGCCAATAAAGTCATTGTCGTTCTCCCAAACTTATGGGGAATCGATACGACGCCAAACCTACATCTGCAACAAAACCGTAACATTGTCATATTTCTGAAATGTTCGCCGAACGATCCGAAATCTGTTGAAACTGCAACATAACGGTCATGAAGCGACACAAACTGTCACACGCCGCTCCTAGCTGGCGAGTCGCGATCAACGAATTCGCATTCGAATTTCTCGACTCATCCGGTTTTTTGAGGGGACCGCATCCGTGACCAAATTTCACCGCTCGCTCATCCTAGGCACTTCCGCACTGGCCCTTGCCGGCTGCGGCGCAGATGAAATCGTTTCGCCCGGCACCGGCGGCGACGTCATCATCAATCCCGGCGGCGGTGGTGGTACACCCACACCCACCCCGACCCCGCCTTCCTCGGAGGTTACTCCGGCTGCAGGCTGTCCGACTATCAGCGACCCGGTCGGCCTGACGGATAGCGGCACCATTTCGGGTCCGACCGGCGAGTATCGCGTCTGCACCATGCCTGCACGCTTTACCGCCAGTTCGACACTGCCCTACATTGAAGGCCTGCTCTATCGCATGAATGGCCGCGTCGATGTTGGCACCGACGGCGGACCGGCCGCCGATGACAGCGACGGTCTCTCCGACACCGATGTCCAGTTGACAATTGAACCCGGCGTGATGGTGTACGCTTCAGGATCGAGCTTTCTGAACGTCAACCGCGGCAACACGATCCAGGCTAACGGCACCGCCGACCGCCCGATCATCTTCACCAGCCGCGACAACGTCCAGGGTCTCAATACCGACAGTTCTTCGGGCCAGTGGGGCGGCGTCGTGCTGTCCGGTCGTGCTCCGGTGACCGATTGCATCGCTTCGGGCGCGACTCCCGGTACGGTGAACTGCGAACGTCAGGTCGAAGGCGCGGCCCAGCCTGCCATCTTCGGCGGCGCGACCCCGGCGGACAGCTCGGGCAGCATGAGCTACGTTCAGATCCGTTACTCTGGCTTCGTCCTTTCGGGTGACAGCGAGCTCCAGTCGCTGACCACCGGCGGCACCGGTTCGGGCACCGAACTGAGCCACATCATGAGTTTCAACAGCTCGGATGATGGCGTCGAATTCTTCGGCGGTCGTGTAAACGTATCGAACCTGATCGTGGTCGGTGCGGAAGATGACGCGATCGACACCGACACCGGCGTCAAAGCCAATATGCAGTATGTCATCGCAATCCAGCGCCCCGGCGCCGGCGATACCATCATCGAATCGGATTCTGACAACGCCTTCAACGATAGCACTCCGCGTCAGAACACGCGTATCTCGAACGCCACGTTCGTGCATCAGAACGCCAACGATCAGGCTATCCGGATCCGCGGCTTTGCCGACTATTCGATCGCCAACTCGGTTCTCGTTTCGAACCAGGGCACGGCCTGCCTCCGTGTCGACGGACAGGAAGAACTCTTCCGCGCTGCCGACGCCTCGATCGACGAAGCTGGGCCGGTCGCATTCGATAGCTTCGTGCTCGACTGCGAAACCCCGTTCCGTGACGGTTCGGGATCGACTGCAGCCGAAATGGAAAGCGTCTTCGATGATGGCACCAACAACAATTCGGCCTTCGCGAACACACTCTCGATGCTGTTCCTTAACGGAACCAACGAAGATGCCGTCCCCGTGTTCGATGTGAGCACCTGGGCACCCTTCTTCGAAACGCCAGCCCGCATTGGCGCAGTTTTCACCGAAAACGCCGACTGGGTGAATGGCTGGACCTGCACCTCCGCCACGGTGACTTTCGACAGCTCCACGTCGGCTTGCACCAGCCTGCCGGTCTACGACTGATTGCACGACTAAGGAGCGGGGGCGTGCGCCGCGCGTCCCCGCTCGCTCATCCGATTGATACGCTTTCGACCTGATTTGAGGGGGTCACTCACATGTCATCCGGCAAGCAGCTAACCGCACTGCTCCTGCTCACCACCGCCCTGACCTTCCCAAGTGCCGCCTTTGCGCAGAGCACGGGTGCTGAAGGTCCGCCGCCGACCGAAGACGAAGTTCCCGACGAAGAACTTACCGACGACGTCGATGCGGCTAACCCAACCGTTCCCGGCGACATTGTCGAGGAAGAGGCCCAGCCCGATATCTCTGTTCCGGGCGGCACCATCGTGGTCACGGGTCGCCGTACACGCGACGTGACCCGCGCCTTCCCGCAGGTCGTAACGGTGCTTGACACCGAATCCATCGCACGCACGGGAGAAGGCGACATTGCCGGCGCTCTCGGGCGCGTTACCGGTCTTTCGCAGCAGGGTAACGGGCTCGTCTATGTCCGCGGCCTTGGCGATCGCTACTCGCTCGCCCTTCTGAACGGATTGCCCCTTCCCTCGCCGCAGCCGCTCAGCCGCGTCGTTCCCCTCGACATCTTCCCCACCAGCGTGGTCGCGTCCAGCCTCGTCCAGAAGACCTATTCGGCAAACTTCCCGGGTGAATTCGGCGGCGGCGTGATCAACCTGACCACTCGCGCGATCCCGACCGAAAGCTTCCTGACCCTCAGCGGCTCTCTCAGCGGCGACACCGAAACCACATTTGGCCCAGGCTATACCTATTTCGGCGGCGACCTCGACTGGACCGGCTTCGACGACGGGCGCCGAGACGTATCCAATTACGGTGCCCTCCAAGGCTTCTTCGACAGCGGAGCACGGGTGAATGACGAAGGCGTCGATACCGCCGCCATACTCAAGGATATCAACGACCCCAATCTGTACCTCCTGCAGAAGATCGGCGACGTGCCAACCAACTTCAGCGCGGGTGTGACTGCAGGAACTTCATTCGACGTCGGCTCCGACGGACTGCTGGGGATCATCGCTACCGGTTCGATCAGCAACAAGTGGCGCAATCGTCTTATCACCAAGCAGACCGCAGTGAACGAAGAACTCGAACTCGATACGGATTTCCGAGAGTTCGTTACCGACAATCGCGTCCTTGTGAATGGCCTTCTCGGCTTCGGCCTTGAGATTGCCGAGCACAAGTTCCGGTTCACCAATCTCTATATCCACGACACGCTCAAGCGCGCATCGCTTGAAGAAGGTACCGATTTCCAGGACGGCGACGATGCGCTGATCCAGGATACCGCCTGGTTCGAACGCCAGCTGTTTAACAGCCAGTTCGTAGGCGAACTCGAATTCGGCGATCTATCGATCGATTTGCGCGGCGGCTATGCCCAGACAAAGCGCGAGGCTCCGTTCGAATGGACCTTTGAATATGTCCGTACGAATAACGAGAACGACCCCTACGGTGATCTCTACCTCAACACGCTCGACCCCCAGCGTGGTGGTGCGATCGTCAGCTTCTCGGATCTGACCGAAGACCTGTGGTATGGTGGTGCGGATGTCAGCTACACTTTTAGCGACTGGCTGAACGCGACTGTCGGCTATGCGTATACCGACACCGCCCGCTTTTCGACGCGGCGTGAGTTCGACATCCGTGCATCCTCGGGCTTTCCCGAAGGGTTCGGCGCCTTCCGCCCGGAAAACCTTCTCGGCGATGCGCTGATCGACTTCGCCTTCGATCGCGATGCGCAGGAAGCGGGTGGCATTGGGCCATACGAGCTCATCATTTTCGAGACGACCCAGTCGGACCCGGCCTTTGCCGCAGCGCTGGAGATCCATGCCGGATACGGCAAGGTCAACCTGCGTCCGCTCGACCGGCTGACGCTCGATGTCGGTGTTCGCTACGAGGATGCAGTCCAGTCGGTCGAAGCAGTCGAAGTGTTTGCCGAACCGCTGGGCTCGAACAGCGGCACACTGCTGGAAAATGACTATTGGCTGCCGGGCGGCACGCTGACCTGGGAGGCAACCGACAGTCTCCAGTTCCGTGCAAGCGCCTCCAAGACCATCGCTCGCCCGCAGTTCCGCGAGCTGATCTTCCAGACCTATTTCGATCCGGAAACCAACCGCCAGTTCAACGGCAACCCGCGTCTCATCGACAGCGAGCTGACCAACTACGAAGCGCGCCTCGAATATTACATGGGCGGCGGCAGCCGCGCGAGCGTGGCGGGCTTCTACAAGGACATCGAGAATCCGATCGAGGTCTTCACCAGCTTTTCGGACAACGAGATCGTCAGCGGTTTCGCCAATGCTCCGAAGGCCGAACTGTATGGTGCGGAGGCCGAGTTCCAGTACAACTACGATCTCGTAGATCTGGGCGGATGGTTCGATAGCCAGCAATTGGTGGCAATCGCCAACTACACTTACACGCAGTCGGAAATCATGGTTGGCCCTGACGATATTGCACGGGTATTCCCCTTCGCCGACCAGCCGGCGACCAATTTCTTCGATAACGGCGTCCCGCTGACCGGCCAGTCCGATCACCTCGTGAACCTGCAATTGGGCCTCGAGGACCTCGACCGGCTGAGCCAGTTCACCGTCCTGCTGAAATACGCCAGCGAGCGTGTCACCAGCCGCGGTGCGGGTCCGCTGCCCGACATCATCGAAGAGCCTGGCTTTACGCTGGACTTCGTCGTCCGCCAGGGTTTCGAACTGGCCGGCAAGGAAGTCGAGCTCAAGCTGGAAGCGCGGAACCTCACAGGGCAGGGCCATGAAGAGTTCCAGACCAACGGTACCAACCGGATCGAGATCAACAGCTACGATGTAGGCCGCAGCTTCAGCTTGGGCGCATCGGTCAAGTTCTGAGGTCTATCCCTCGGAGAGACTGCAGGGGCCGCTCCTTTCGGGAGCGGCCCTTTTTTATCGGCAGGTCAGAAAGTCAGTGACTGTCGTAAACGTAGCCCAGCGACCGCACCGTGCGGATCGGGTCGCCTGCACCCACGTCGCGCAGTGCGCGCCGTAGGCGGCCGATCCAGACATCCACCGTGCGCTCGTCGATCGGCGGCTCCTGTTTGCCCAGCCCGTCGATCAATTCGTTCCGGCTAAGCACCCTGTCCGCGTTCTCGGCAAAGAAACGCAGCAGGCGGAATTCGTTGGGCCGAAGCGAGATAGGCTTCGTCTGCCAGCGAGCCTGCAAGGCAGGGAGGTCAATTTCCAGGTCACCCAGTTGGAAGGGGCGCGTCGATACAGTCGTAGCGCGTCCGGTGCCCAGCGCCAGGACACGGTCGAGGATATTCGTCCGCTCGACCGGCCCCACCATATAATCGTCGGCGCCTGCAGCAAGGGCGCGGCGCTTGTCTTCCTCGTCGCAGGTCTCGAGGACGATGGTGATGTGGGCGTCAGACGTACGCGCATCCGCCCGCAGGCGGCGACACATTTCCAGGCCGGACATCTCGTCCATCACCCAGTCGATAAAGGCGCAGACCGGTCCTTCGAGCAACCGGTGAGGACCCGCGCCAGTCAGCCGATCGAAAACATAGCGCGTATCGCCATGGTCGAAATCGGCCAAGTCTGCAGACTCTTCGCCTGTCATCAATATCGTAATTACGTTCACGGGTGAGCGTCCCCTGATCTCCTGTATTGGGGATCAGCGATGGCGCAGGGATATGACTGGTGTGTGACCGTCCGGTTCGGTTTGTAACAGTCGCCGGTCAGCCGTTCTTGGCAGTGATATTTCCGAATGCTGGAGCGGTGGACTGCACTCCCACAGGGTTCTTCGGAAGATAGGGCGCTTCGAGCCGCTCGACTTCGTCGCCGTTCAGACAAAGCGATAACGCATCGAGCGCTGCAGCGATGTGACCCGGCTTCGTCGCACCGATGATGGGAGCAGTGATCCCCTTTGCAAA
>CAYPGL010000024.1:0-12404 GCA_964410035.1 uncultured Qipengyuania sp.
CGTGCCATCGGCTGAGGAAGAAGAATCCTGCCGGAGCATTCTTTCCCTCGTCGAACTTCTCCAAGGTCTGCCGCAGCGGCGGCGAAATGAAGGTCTTCGAGAACTGGAAGTCTCCTAGCCCGGGGTTCACCTTGGCGCCATTCGCGAGCGTATGTCCGATGTGAGGCACCAGCTGCCGCCGGAACTCGTCTTCGTCCCGCGCGAGACTGGCTGCGAAGTAGACCGTGTGGCCCTGCCCCGTGGCGAGGTCACTCACTTGCCCAAGATAAATACGCCTCGGAGCATTTGATCGAACCTCGCTGACCTCCCATGGGTAGGGAGGCAGCTCGAAGGGGTTCTCCCCTTCCCCATATGGCTGGGCCTCTCCGCTCGCCAGCATCTGGCGAGCGAGGTCCACGGAGGCCTGCACCTTTTCGACTTCGTCTTGTCCTTTGCGGGCCAAATGCTTCGCCAGGAATTCGGAGGGCTTGGCGTTCTCTTCTGCGCTCATGCTGCACCCTTCCATTTCTTCTTGTGATCCTGCCATGCGGCCAGGGCTGCCTCGTAGCCGCGATCGCTGCAGAGGTTCGTGCATGCGCCGCCAAAACCGTTGATATTGAGCTTCCTCGACAGGACCGCGCAGTGAACATGGTTCCCCTGTCCTGTGAGCCCGGCCGTACCGGGGATGTGCGCGATCAGAATGACCGCAAAACGCTGCGCGAAGTGCTGCCGCGCGAAGCTGCGCACCCGCTCGTAGCCAACGTGCCAGGCTTCTTCTTCACCAAGGAATATCTTGGCCTGGATCAGTGCGTGTTTCTCAAAAGGCGGAAGCGTCTCATCGAACCGCTGAGTCAGGAACTCGATGTTCGCATAGTCCGCCGGAGCACTGGGTGGGAGCAAGACCTCGATCCGGGCCGCTCGGCCGAACTTAGGATCGTCGCCGGGGGCGCCCTTCTTCTCGATCCAGTTGGTGACGCTGGGCCGATTCACTTCAGCCTCATACCAATAACGAAACCAGCCAAAGTCAGGATGTTCGTCACACGGATCGTGGGTGAAGACCTTCATCTTGGACTGCGGCGATGCGGCAGGATTTTTCAAGATGTCGATCTTTTGGTCGGTAGCTTTAGCCATGGTCAGAGTACTCCTGCGAAAGAAGGATGTTCGACGGCGCGAATGATCCCGGCATACGCTCGTATCCGTTCTCGAAGGGCGGCCTTTCAAAGGGGACCAGCCCCTCACTGTTCAGACAGAAAAAAGGTCCGGAAGCGTTGGCAGGCACGAGCCAGATGTCGCCTCCGTCACGGCGCCAGGCGAGAAACTGGCAGAGCCAGTGGGGGCTGCCGTTCAGCAAAACATCGAAGGATGCGCCCTGCAGCGGGTCGAAGCGCAGCAGCACCAGATCGAGCTGCATGAACTGCGCAAGGGCTTCGCATTCATCAAAGAACAACGGCCGATCGCAGGAGGTGGAGGTGACCACCACCCCTGCAGCCCGGTCTGCATGGAAGCCGGTGGAGACGCTCTCGTTCAAACCCTCAGCGTCAGCTTGGGCAAGACCCGCAGCGATGAGGAAGGTGCCGAACCGGCTACGGGTCCTGTGCGTCGTACGCGGCAGAAGGGGTTCGCCCACAAGTGGGCGGTCCAAAGTAATCGCATTCATTTTTGAGATTCCTCTTGGGGAGGCCGCTCCGGCCGAGCCGCCCTCCCCTTATATTTCATAATTTACTCGGCCTTACCGCCGGGTCACTTGATCTCTTCTTGAGTCAGCCGAGCCGGTTATCGGCTCCATGCGCCAGAAGCAGTGCATTCGCTTCGGCGAGACCGCGGTCGGCTTCATCTTCTCAAGGCCCCGTAGCCTTGTGCAACCCGCGGCCGAACCTGAAGCGAATTGCCGTAATTTCGTCTTCCCCGATTTTCTCAAGAATGAGGAGTGGGCTTGGTTGCGATTGATCCACGCCTGCATGTTTTCTTATCGCGCAGCCTGCCCGCCGGTCGCCAACAAGATAGTGAAATTGGCAATCCGTTCGCGCCTGACAGTAGGCAGTGATCGGACCTCCAGGGCGCCGGTTCCGAGTTTCGTAGTCCCTCAGCCCTCGCTTCGGATGTTAGACAACGCCGGGCATGGGGTTCAGTGACATCGCTGTTGAGGCTGTATCTTCGTCATCGATCGGAAGTGCTATGATGACGAAGATGACACTTCCTGGGCTTTCGTATTTACCTTGACCATTTGGCCGCAGCCGCCGCAGATGGAGCGCAGGTTGTACTCTCGGCGAGCGCACTCATTGACCGTATCGAGCTTGTGGCGGACCAGAGGTGCAAATGGGACAGGGAGAGAATATCTTGCAAGCTACAAGTGGATTCAGCAGCGTTAGGCTGCTGACGCTAGCGATCATCGGACTGTTGCTCTCCTCGCCCGCCACCGCGCAAACTTACTTCGGCAAGGCGCGAGCAGTGGATGGAGATAGTCTGGAGATTGGCGAGACCCGCATCCGGCTGTTTGGAATCGACGCCGTTGAAAAGAACCAAACGTGCGACCGGGATAGCCACGTATGGTCTTGCGGAGCCGACGCTTCGAGTACTTTGACCGCCTTGGTCGACAGAGGGAGCGTCAATTGCACACAGCGATCAACCGATCAGTATGGGAGAGTCGTTGCTACGTGCACTGTCGGCGGGCATGATCTTGCCGAGCAAATGGTTCGCCAGGGCTACGCCGTTGCGATGCGGGATTTCTCCACCACGTACGTTGCGGCCGAGGACGCGGCACGCAGCCGCGGAGTAGGCATATGGTCCTCCGAATTTCAAATGCCCTCTGATTTCCGAGCAGGCGACCCTCGCTCGATTTCGGAGCGACAAGCGATGATAGAACAAAAAGCTCGTTCAGATCGGCAACACCAGACAGAGCTTCGGCAGGCTAACAGGGCCCCGGCACTCCAGGCGGTACGAGGATCGGGAGTGTACTACAGAAACTGCGGAGAGGCGCGTGCGGCCGGAGCGACGCCGCTGTATCGAGGACAGCCTGGCTACGGAGATCACATGGACGGTGATGGCGATGGAGTTGCTTGTGAGCCTTATCGTGGGCGAAGGTAACGCGGCTCAGTCGGTCAAAATGCCGACAGCCGGTGAATATTCATGGCGATAGATGCACCGCGTAGGGTCTCTACCTGCTTCGTGATTTACCCGTCTCGTTTCGAGCTTCGGGTTTGAGAACATCGTTGCCATTGTTGCCCTGACTGAGGTCGTTCTCTTCAATTGCTCTGCGGTTCCTTACACCTCCTCAAGTGTCCTGTAGACTGCCGGACCAAGCCCTGGTGTGGGAACTTTGATAACTGCATTGCGCACGCGCAGAACCGCATCAAGGAAGGGAGTTTCCAGTTGGAAGAACCTTCGAGCAGTCATGCCCAAGAACCGCTCACAATCACGTAGGAAATGCGATGCATCCGTGTAGGCTTCGTCGATAGCGTGATAAGAATTTTTTTCTCCTGCCGCTTTAACGGCCATCAGCGACCTCAGAAAACGGATGCGGGCAATCAAAGCTTGAGGGGGGTAACCAAACCGCTTGCGCGAAAACCTTTGGAGTGTGCGCGGGGGCATTTCCATATTACGGCTAAGATCTTCTGCCGTTCGGCTGCCTTCATCTAAAAGCAAATGATTCAGGCGGATTATCTTTTCCTCGTCTTTGGCTGGGCTGCCCATTCGTTCGAGGAAAAAACGATCAAGTATCGCTTTGACCGCTGGGCCCTGATCCGATGCCCGCAATTCGGCAATGAGGGGCTGACAGGTTTCGCTCGCCACTTCATCCAGCGGCACCATCCGATCGCGAAACTTCGATAGATCGATATCCAATAGTCGCGCTACGCCCGCGGGAGTGAGATTTACTCCTATCGTCACACCGCCATACGAAGTGTGTTGCATAACACCGCCCGTACTTCCGTAGAAGCCGGCTTCCGGAAGTGGCGACCATACGACGCCGGGAGCTTCTATCGTTATGGGCCGCTCCGCCAACACGAACCGGATCATGGGCCAGGTAGGTAGGATGGGAGTACTCCGTCCCATCATTGTTTCCCCTTCCGAATCGAAAACGAAGTAGTCCCCGATAAATCGAGCAAGCGACGGATGAGGCAACTCCCACCGCATGGCGGTGTGTGCAGGCAAGTCAAAAACCGACGGATCAACACCAGGCGAATGGGAACCACTCTCGATCATTTCGCGCAACCACCAACCAGATTAGATTTGATCTCACCGGACCGAAGACAGAGCTCGGTAGAATACCGACTCAATAGGCCTTTTGAACATTCTGCTTCAAAAGAACAGTTCGTATAGAAGATGGGTGCTGAAGAATGCCCGGTTATGATCACTCCGCTCTCACTTTCGCTTGTAGACTGTTCTCTACTAGCCGCAGATACTATCCGAAGGCGCGAGGAAGTGCAGGTTTAATTTAGTCGTAGTGAGCTCACCCTAGCCCCCTCAGCTTCCGCGAGATCACGAAAGCCGAGCGAAATTGGCAACTCCGGGCGCGGGGCGCCGCGGTGCGGCGGAGGCAGTGGCCCTCGCCCTTCCCATTTCCCCTAGAGCCATTGAAGCCTCTATCAAGACAGCCTCGTCGATCCGGTAATAGACGAGCTTTGCTTCTTTCCGGGTTTTCACAAGCCCCGCGTTTCTTAGGACAGCCAATTGCTGCGACAAGGTCGGTTGGCCGATGTCGGCAGCGTCGTCGATCTCGCCCACGTTCCGTTCGGTATCGGTCAGCGCCTGCATGATGCGCAGCCGCACGGGATGAGCGAGTGCTTTCAACGCGGCGACGAGTTGCTCGTCGTTCATTTCTTCGCGCCCCGTCTACTTTCCGTCATGAACCAGTCAGTTTGGCCTTTCGCCGCGAATACGCTGTCGAGCGATGCGTCAGGCTGAGCCAGCAGCGTCTGCCCCAGCTGCCAGTTGGCGGGTGCCAGAACGGGACCTTCATCCACCGCCTGGAGCGCATCCAGCATCCGCAGCATCTCAGGTGTCGACCGTCCGACATTCGCCGGATAGCAGGTCATCGCGCGGATCACTCCGTCTGGGTCGATGAAGAAGGTGGTGCGGACCGTGGCACTGTCATTGTCCTGCGGCGCGACCATTCCATAGGCTCGGCCGATTACGAGTGTGGGATCTTCCACGATCGGAAAGCGGACTTCGATCTCGAAACGATCGCGGATCAGCCTCAGCCAAGCGAAATGCGAGAACAGACTATCCACCGAGAGTGCCATCAGCGCGCAGTCGCGCTTTTCGAATTCCCCCGCAGAGCTAGCCAACGCGACGAATTCGCTGGTGCAAACCGGCGTGAAATCCGCCGGGTGCGAGAACAGGATCAGCCAGCGACCTCGATAGTTGGAAAGCTGAACATCTCCGGTTGTGCTGCGCGCGGAGAAGTCCGGGGCCAAATCCCCGATCCGAAGCCCCGAACAGGATCCGCCCCGGTCATTGCTCTGGTCTGGCGTTATCATGATCATTGCATATCCATAACGCTTGACACCAGGATAGCAACACATATAAATGGTTTATGTAAGTGATTGGAGATAGCCATGGCTAGCGATCAATACCTCGAAGACGCCTCCGCTCAAATCGATCGCGCCCGCGACGATAAGTGCCTGCGCCCCTCGATTGCTGGATTTTTCGACGAAGCGACGAATACCATTTCCTACGTGATTCACGACCCGAAGACGCACGAGGCGGCCATAATCGACTCGGTGCTCGACTTCGAGGCAGCCTCGGGCAGGACGTCGAACGGCGCTGCGGATCGGATAATCGAGTATGTCACTTCGAATAATTTGAAAGTGAGTTGGCATATAGAGACCCACGCCCATGCCGATCACATCTCGGCCGCGCCCTACCTGCAGGAAAAGCTAGGGGGGAAGCTTGGCATCGGTCGCGATATCATTCGAGTGCAAGAAGTGTTCGGAAAGCTGTTCAACGCGGGGACCGATTTCGAGCGGGACGGATCGCAGTTCGACAAGCTGTTCGACGACGGAGAGACATTCAATGTGGGCGAGCTGGAAGGCATTGCGCTTCACGTCCCGGGGCACACCCCAGCGGACATGGCTTTCATCATCGGCGATGCTGCGTTCGTGGGCGACACGATCTTTATGCCTGATTTCGGCACCGCCCGCGCGGATTTTCCTGGCGGCGATGCAGGACAACTTTTCCGCTCGATCAGGCGGCTGCTTTCACTCCCCGACGACACCCGTCTGTTCCTCTGCCATGATTACAAGGCACCGGGTCGTGATGAGTATGCCTGGGAAACCACGGTGAAGCAGCAGCGAGAAGAGAATGTCCACGTCAAGGACGGGGTTACCGAGGAAGAGTTTGTCGAGATGCGGACCTCGCGCGACAAGACGCTCGCCATGCCCAAGCTGATTATGCCGTCGGTGCAGGTCAATATCCGCGGCGGCCGCTTGCCCGATCCAGAGGATAACGGTGTCAGCTACATCAAAATTCCGGTGAACGCGGTATGACGCTTCCCGGCTTTCCTGACGCCGCGCCGCTCGCCGGACTGGCTGGCGGCGTTCTCATTGGCCTTGCTGCCGCACTGATGCTGCTTGCGCTCGGACGGATCGCGGGAGTGTCCGGACTTGCCGCCAAGGCAGTTGGCCTTGGCGGTAGCGGAATTGCACGTAGCGGGGCCTGGATGTTCGTAATCGGCCTTCCGTTGGGGGCTTTGATAATTGTCCTGCTATCAGGCGGAGTTGAAGCGAGCTTCGCCAACCCGGTAACCCTAGCGGTCGCTGGCCTGCTAGTCGGTATCGGCACCCGGCTTGGCAGTGGATGCACCAGCGGGCACGGGGTCTGCGGCGTCAGCCGTCTATCAGGACGATCCATAGTCGCTACGGCAACATTCATGGCGGCTGGCATCGCGACTGTGGCGGTGATGAACGCCCTTGGTCTGGAGGTTTTATGATGCGGAGTGGTCTTGCATCTCTGGTCTCCGGCACTCTATTCGGTGCGGGCCTTGCCCTTGGCGGTATGACCAACCCGGCCCGCGTGCGCGGCTTCCTCGACATTTTTGGTGATTGGGATCCCACGTTAGCCTTTGTGATGGGCGGTGCAGTGATCGTCATGGCCGTCGCCTGGCGCATCGTGCCCCGCATGGCCGAACCGGTTCTTGGGGAGCAATTTCATCTACCTAACAAATCAGATCTGACGCCGCGTCTTATTGGGGGAGCCGCCCTGTTCGGTGTCGGCTGGGGTATTGCTGGCCTCTGCCCGGGACCTGGCATTGCTGCTCTCGTCATTGAACCAACGGCGGCAGCGATTTTTGTGCTGGCCATGTTCGCCGGCATGGCTGTGGTAAAGATGTTCGAGGGAACAAACTCATGAAGCTGGCGAACCTCACCGACACTTTCACCGTCTCGCCGCAACTTCGTCCTGAAGAGATGCAATCTCTTGCTGAGGCGGGATACGGGACCATCATTTGCAATCGTCCGGATGGCGAGGAAGCAGGTCAACCCACGGCCGAAGCCATGCGAGATGCCGCCAAAGCAGCAGGATTGTCCTTTCATCACATTCCTGTAGCTGGCGGTGAGTTTCCGCCGGGCGCCATCGCGGCATTCGCCAAGGTCCGCCAAGAGGCAAATGGCAAGGTCGTGGCTTATTGCCGCACCGGAACGCGATCTATCACGCTCGATACGCTCGCTAATATTGAGAACCTGGACGCTGCAGAGCGCATCGAGCGAGCGCGGCGCGCAGGTTACGACTTGTCAGCCTTACAGGGACGGCTCGGCGACTGAACCGGGAATAAACTGGAGATTTTGTCATGGCGCAGACACTGCACCACGAGGTGGTTGTCATTGGTGGAGGATCTGCGGGGATCGCGACCACAGCATCAATGCTGAGGCGCCGCCCGTCGCTCGACATTGCCATCGTGGAGCCGAGCGAAGATCATTATTACCAGCCGGGCTGGACAATGGTGGGCGGCGGCGTCTTCAAGGCACCTGTGACGCATCGTGCGATGTCCAGCGTCATTCCGAGTGGTGCGAAGTGGTTGCGAGAGGCTGCTAGGTCGTTTCAGCCGGAAAGCAACCAGGTCACTCTCGCAGATGGAAGCACCCTCACCTACGAGGTCCTGATCGTCGCGCCAGGCATTCGCTTGGCCTGGGAGAAAATCGAGGGATTGGAGACCACGTTAGGAAAGAACGGGGTGACCTCCAATTATCGCTACGACCTGGCGCCCTATACTTGGGAACTAGTTCAAAACCTGAAATCAGGGCGCGCGATTTTCACCCAACCCCCCATGCCGATCAAATGTGCCGGTGCGCCGCAGAAGGCGATGTATCTGTCGTGTGATGCCTGGGCGGACCGCGACTTCCTTAAGAATATCAATGTCGAATTTCGTAATGCCGGCGGCGTGCTGTTTGGGGTCAAGGACTATGTCCCTGCGCTGATGGAGTATGTCGATAAATACGGCATCGACCTGAAACTGAATCAAGCGTTGGTCGCGGTGGATGGACCAGGTCGTCTGGCAACCTTCAAGACGGATCTAGGCGAGGAAACCGTGCGTTTCGACATGCTCCACGCCGTGCCGCCTCAGGTCGCGCCGCAATTCGTCGCCGATAGCCCATTGGCAAATCCGGACAGCAACTTTGTCGATATCGATAAGTTTACCCTCCAGCATGTCCGCTACCCGAATGTCTTCGGGGTCGGGGATGGAGGGTCCACTCCGAACGCCAAGACAGCGGCAGCAGCGCGCAAGCAGGCTCCAATCGTCGCTGTCAACGCACTCGCCGTGCTCGATGCCAAGCCACCGGTCGCCAGTTACGACGGATATGGCTCGTGCCCCCTTACGGTCGAGCGCGGCAAGGTTGTGCTGGCGGAATTCGGGTATGATGGAAAGCTCCTGCCAAGTTTCCCTACGCGGCTCATCGACGGCACCCGCCCGCGCAAGCTCAGCTGGATTCTAAAATCCGAGATATTGCCTTGGGTTTACTGGAACGGGATGCTCAAGGGCCATGAATGGCTAGCCAAGCCCCAAATGAAAGCTTCTAGTCAATGACTTCGCCCGGCTTAGAGCCCCGAGGCGCGAGCGTCACCCCCGGAAAAGGTAAGAATGGCGGCCTGCTGCCGCGATATCTACCCATTCTTGAATGGGGCCGGACGTATAATGGCTCTGTCTTGACCAACGACCTTGTCGCTGCGGTCATCGTGACGATCATGCTGATACCGCAGAGCCTCGCCTACGCACTGCTCGCGGGCCTGCCGCCAGTGGTTGGTCTGTATGCTTCTATCTTGCCATTGGTCGCATATGCTATCTTCGGCACTAGTCGCACACTGGCGGTCGGACCGGTGGCAGTCGTTTCGCTTATGACCGCGAGCGCGGCAGGTGCGGTGGCTGCACAGGGCACGGCGCTTTATCTCGAAGCAGCCATCACACTGGCAGCCCTGTCAGGCGTCATGCTGGCGGTTCTCGGCCTCTTACGAATGGGCTTCCTCGCAAATCTGCTGTCTCACCCCGTAATTAGCGGCTTCATCACCGCCAGCGGCATCCTCATTGCGACCAGCCAATTGAAACACATTCTCGGCATTTCTGCTGGCGGAGATACCTGGCCCACAATGCTGAACGGGTTAGCCTCGGCGATCGACACGATCAATCCTTGGACTCTTGCTGTTGGCATTCCCGCAACGCTCTTCCTGTTCTGGATCAGGAAGGGTTTGAAGCCCGCACTGGTCAAACTCGGCCTCAGTCCGCGTTTCGCAGATATCTCTGCCAAGGCGGGGCCAGTGGTCGCTGTTGTCGTCACGATCCTCGCCGTCGTCATATTCGATCTCGGGTCTCGCGGCGTGAGCCTCGTCGGCGCTATTCCTCAAGGCCTGCCGCCCTTCGCCCTTCCATCTACCGATCTAGGTTTGATCTCGCAGCTCTGGGTCCCGGCGCTGCTCATCTCGATTATCGGCTTCGTCGAAAGTGTATCGGTTGCGCAGACCTTGGCTGCGAAGCGGCGCCAACGGATCGCTCCCGACCAGGAATTGATCGGCCTAGGCGCTTCAAACATCGCCAGTGCGTTTTCAGGGGGATACCCCGTCACCGGCGGCTTCGCCCGTTCTGTCGTCAATTTCGATGCGGGCGCGGAGACCCCGGCCGCCGGTGCCTATACCGCCGTCGGCATAGCCCTAGCCGGCCTTTTCCTAACGCCGCTGCTCTTCAATCTACCCATCGCCACATTGGCAGCGACCATCATTGTGGCTGTCCTGAGCCTCGTCGATCTGAAAACACCCGGCCAACTCTGGCGTTATTCGAAAGCCGATTTCGCCGCGCATGTAGCGACGGTCGCAATCACCCTTCTGGCAGGTGTGGAACTCGGCGTTATTGCTGGGGTGGGCGTCGGCTTGCTGCTCTACCTTTGGCGCGCGAGCCGCCCACATGCCGCAATAGTGGGGCGTGTTCCCGAAACCGAACACTTCCGTAATGTTGAGCGCCACAAGGTCTTCACCGTCCCGCACGTCCTTTCGATCCGCATCGACGAGAGCCTGACTTATCTCAATGCTCGGTGGCTGGAAGAATACGTGCTCGAGGAGGTCGCCGATCGGCCGGATGTCAGGCACGTGATTCTAATGTGCAGCGCGGTAAATGAGATCGACGCCTCAGGGCTCGAAAGTCTTGAGGCAATCAATCACCGACTGATCGATGCAGACATCGGCTTGCACTTATCCGAGGTAAAGGGTCCAGTGATGGATCGCTTGAAGCGGACACATTTCGTCGAAGATCTCAATGGCGAGGTCTTTCTCTCACAGGACCGGGCCTTTCGGCAACTCGCAGCCAATGGCGGTCCTCCCACTGAACCGACCGCCGATATGGCGCGAGGCTTGATCTGAAGCCCCTGAAGACAGAATCCATAACTTCTGCGTCAGAAGATCGCATCAACCAGGGGCTCCGAGTCCTTTCCAAAGCGATATCTTCCAGAGCACATCTAGATTGGAGGAGCGGAACAGGGAATGATCTTATGAGAGCGGGATCGGTCCGTGTCGGTTATGTTTTTTCTTTGAAAGGAGAAAAGCATGTTGCTTAAGAAGATCAAGACGCCCGGTCTTTCCCATCTTTCCTATCTCGTAGGTTCAGGCGGCAAGGCGGCCGTGATCGATCCGCGACGCGACTGCGAATGTTATGTCGAAATGGCCCGTGCTGAGGGACTCGAAATCACGCACATTTTCGAGACTCATCGCAACGAGGATCTTGTTTCGGGTGCGCCAATTCTGAAGGCGCTGACGGGCGCGCGCGTGTTGCACGGCCCCAATCCGGGCGGAGAAGTCACCTATGCGGAAACCGTGCGCGAAGATGACGAATTCGACGTCGGACAGTTGAAAATCCGCGTACTTGAGACCCCCGGTCACACCGACGATCACCTTGCCTTCGTGCTGCATGATACGGCCTATCCCGACGGACCGGTCGGGGTCTTCACCGGCGATGCGCTCTTCGTCGGCGATGTCGGGCGCACCGATTTCTACCCTGATCGAAAGCGCGAGGTTGCGGGCCTGCTCTTCGACTCCTTGCAGAAAATCCTCGGATTGGGTGACCAGGTGATCCTCTATCCTGCTCACGGTGCCGGCTCGGTCTGCGGGTCCGGCATGGCAGAAAGGGAATTCTCCACTCTGGGTCACGAACGTGCCAACAATCCGCGCCTGCAGTTCGAGCGCCGCGAAGAATTTATCGACTTCAAGGTCGCGGAAAACCATTATCAGCCTCCATATTTCCGGCTGATGGAGCGGCTGAACTTGGAGGGGGGTGACCCCGCTCCGCGCGTCATGCGTCCGCGCCGTCTTTCGCTGTCCGAGCTGAAATCAATTGAAGCCGATCACGTGGTGGATGTGCGCGAACCGCTGGCTTTTGCAGCAGGTCACTTGCCGGGCGCGATGAACCTTCCCCTCGGCATGATCTCTGCTTTTGCGGGCTGGTTCATCCGGGAAGGTGAACGCATCGCCTTGGTTGCCTCGGATGAAGACCAGCTAGAGGCTGCTATGATCCATCTCGTCCGCATTGCGCTCGACAACGTAGCAGGCGGATATGTCGGTGTCGTCCCCGCCGCGGCGCAAGGTCACGAGATGAAAACAATTCCGATGATCAATACCGAACAAGTCGAGAAGCGGCTGAAGGCAGAAAGCGGTGACTGGATACTACTGGACGTTCGCGATGCTGACGAAAGGGCGGACAGCGCCATTGATGGCTCTCAGCATATCTATGTGGGTGAACTCAACGAACGATATCGTGAGCTCGACCCGGCAAAACGCTATACGCTAATGTGCGCCAGCGGCATGCGAGCTACCGTTGCCGCAGGGTGGCTCGCCAGCCGGGGTATCGATCACCTCGACGTATATCTCGGGTCCATGGGCGCGTGGAAAGCGGCTCATGGCTAATCCCGATCAGACAGATTTCTGAAACGAGCGATACGCGTCCGATGATTATCTAT
>CAYPGL010000025.1:0-12344 GCA_964410035.1 uncultured Qipengyuania sp.
CCGCCAGTTCGGCCTTGGCTTGTCCATAAATCGATGTCGGGGCGATCGGGGTCGTGTCCTCGACGCAATCGCCATCGTCAGGCGGGTTATATTCGGCGCATGTACCACAGGCCACCACATGACCACCGGTCGTCTCCCAGAAATCGCGGAACAGAGCCGCGCTTGCGTCGCGCCATGCGCAATTGGCCTGAAGATGCCACAGGCCCGCGCCCTCGGATCGCGCCCAAGCGGCATGGATTAGCGTGCGCGGCCTATAGCGCGCAAAAATCGCGCAAGCCGCGCGGGGCTCAAGCAGGTCGACCGGTGCCCACTCGATACCCTCGAGATCGGATGCCGCGGCCGGACCGCCGAGCGCAAGTATGCGAGCCCCGCGCTGCTTGAGAGCCTCCAGGATCGCTCGGCCGACGAAACCGCTTGCCCCGGTAACAGCAACATGGGCGGGAGCCGCCTCGGTCCGGCCCAGAGGCTGGTCATGGTCCATCCAAGGTAATCCGTATGCGCAGGTGTCGGGCGATAAGCGTTCTTTTAGGCTGCTTTCCAGAAAAGTGACCTATTGCCGAAGGGAAAGCAATGAAAGTCGTCATTCTGGCCGGTGGTCTGGGAACACGCCTTAGCGAGGAAACTTCCGTCAGGCCAAAACCCATGGTCGAGATCGGCGGGAAGCCGATCCTGTGGCACGTCATGCGCCATTACGCGCATTTCGGGCTCAACGATTTCGTGATCTGCTGCGGCTACAAGGGCGAATACATCAAGGACTACTTTCTGAATTTCCGCAATCTGGGCAGCGATTTCACAATTAATCTCGGCAGCGGGGACGTGGAATTCCACAGCCCGATCGAGGAAGACTGGAAAGTCACTCTGCTCGATACCGGCGCCGACACAATGACCGGGGGACGCGTGGCAAGAACGCGAGCCGTCATCGGCGACAATACTTTCTGCCTGACCTATGGCGACGGGGTGTCGAACGTACCGATCGACAAGCTCCTCAATTACCACGCCGAACAGGGCAAATGGGCCACGGTCACGGCAGTGCGGCAACCGGGCCGCTTCGGAGCGCTCCGTATGAGTAGCGACGGCGTGACGGTAACGGGCTTCCGTGAAAAAGGCGTGGGCGACGGCGGGCACATCAACGGCGGCTTCTACGTTTGCGAGCCGCAGGTTTTTGATCTGATCGACGAGGATGCCTCGATTTGGGAACGCGATCCCATGTCCAGGCTGGTCGAGCTCAACCAGCTCGCCGCGTTCCGCCACAACGATTTTTGGCAGTGCATGGATACACTCAGAGACAAGGACTATCTCGAGGAAATCTGGACGCAGCCGGAATGTCCATGGCGTATGGTCTATGCGCAAGATTCAGGCAAAACGCGCGAATGGATTCGTACAGGCGGCGGAAATTCCCAAGTACCGGACCGGATCCTGTCGGTCGTATGATTCGAAGAATGTCGAGCTGATCATGAACTGCGTCGCAATGCGGCGTTTGAAAAGCTCGTAGCTTTTATTCCCTCGGAAGAGGTAATCGAGCCCATCGTAGCCGACGACGCGTCCAGCACGCATGAGTTGCTCGATCTTGTCTTTGCCGGCGCCTGTCACATCGAGAAAGTCGCTGGCGAAGCTCTCGGTCGATCCCTCGGCAAATCGGGTCCCTGGGAGGGAATGGCGCACAAATCCGCCGAGAAACGGAACCATCTCGCCCAACACAACATAGACCCCCCCGAGGGATGCAAGGGCGGCCGTCGCCGACCCACCAACCAGCAATTGCCTGCGTGTGATCCTCATCGCGCCATCATCCCAGTAAGAGGTCTGCTGCCCGATAGGAAAGCGCCGCTGCGGAAAGAGTCGGGTTGGCGCTTGCCGTGGTCGGGAAAACGGAGGTTCCGACGACGCAAAGGTTACGCACCGCGTGGGCGATCAGTCCGGCGTCGACCACGGAATCCTCGATCGAATTACCCATGCGAAGCGTGCCCTGTACATGTCCCATCGTTGGCATGATGCCCGAGAATCGCACATCTTCGATCGGAAGCGCGGAGAAAACTTCCGGCATCCGTTTCATCGCGTGGTCCAGTCCGGCTTGGGCAAAGTCGGAAAAACCCTTGAACCTCACCACGGGCGTATCTCCGCCCTCGTCGAAAACGCCGTTGTCGTAATCAAAGACGTCCTCGACGTACATCTGCACCGGAAGGCACTGGCGCCAGCGACCGGCCTCCAGCCGCAACCCGCTCTTGAAACTGTTCTTCACGAGATAGATCGAATTCGCGAAATCTGCCGATCGTCCTTCCTCTATAATGGAGAGATTGAAGGCGGTGGTGTCCGTGCCCCCGTCGAAATGATCGAGCCCGTCGAGCATGATCTCCGCATCGGCGAGCATCTTTTCCCCGAGGTAGCGCCCGACGCCGTGACCTGAGATCCCCGAGCGAAGGAAAATGAAGGGCGAATGGATCGCGTTGGCACCTAGAACGCAAAGCTCGCAGCGCGCGGAATAAACACGGCCGTCGCTCCTGAAGTGCACGGCCCGGACTACCCCGTTTTGGACGTCGAGATCGGTAACTGTGCTATCGGTCGCGATTGACACGGATGGATGCGCCAGTGTTTCCATCATGGCATTGAGCGCGGTGAACTTGGCACGCGCTGGACAAACGTTGCATTTCGATGTCGCGCAGCACCGCCCGCGGCCTTCAACCGCGCGCGATAGCTTGGCGGTGGGCATGGCGAAGTGATAACCGTTGCCCTTCTCGACCATGATTTCATCGGGCGTGCTGAGTTGATGCGCTGGCTGGAGGTAGGGTCCGGTGCCGGGATAGACCCGGTCGAGTTCGTCCGGTCCCGCGATCAGCATGAAGCGTTCGATTTCCTGCCAGTAAGGGACCAGATCGTCGTAATCGACTGGCCAATCGGCTCCCTTACCGGTCGTGGATCGGAGCTTGAAGTCCGACGGGTGCATCCGCGGCGTCAGGGCCCACCAGCAATTCGTGCTGCCGCCCAGGCCGATGGTGAAATCCCACGGCTTCTCGCTACCGGCACCGTGTCGGAAGGTCTTTTCGGGCGTGATGTCGGAGTTGGCCTGATTTTCTAGCTGCCACTCTTCCGTGTTGTAGCGTCCCCGTTCCAGAACGAGAATTCGATCGCCCGGTCGCTTTTCGAGATAGCGTTTTAGGAAGAAGAGCGATCCGAAGCCCGAACCGATCACGACGAGATCCCAGCCGGTTTCCGCCGTCGCCTGTTCCGGGGTTACGAACTTCACGATCGCTACTTCTTTGGAGGTACGAGACTCACGCCTCGATCCTCGCATCCGGTTCGAACCGCAGGACGCCGCCCTGCGGTTTGCGGCCCGGGTCGTTCAAGGCAACGATTGCCGGCTCCATTTCAGCTTCGTCGGAAATCCGGCGGAAATCTCGCAGTGCCGTACCGGTTGATGCATTATCAACATTCATGGCGCCGATTCCGTCGCGAATATGCTCGATATCGACGATACGGAAATCGATACTGAAGCGGGTCATGCCGGTAACGTTGTCGGACGTCGCGTGCAGCTGATTTGCGGAGAAGATTATAGCGCCGCCAACCGGCAGGACCATTTGAACCGCAGCTGGGTGCTCTAGAGCTCCCTGCGGCTGAGGGATGCCGCGCTTGTCTTCGCCATTCCGGTGATGGGCCGCATTCTTCCGGCCGGTCGCATTCCAACGGTAGATATTGAAATCCTCCGACGTGTTAGGGACGCCGGTTTCGACGTAGTGCGGATAGAACTCCATCGCGCATTCGCGCGACATCGGGAACAACGGCAGCCAAAACTGAATCTGCTGCATCGGCGCCGACCACCAGGTATCGCGGTGGGGTGGCTGCTTGTGTCCGACTCCGGAAACGAGATAGCCGTCGCTGCTGACAACGCGCATGCGCGGCACGTCCAGATAGGTTCGCCGCGGGTCGAAGCCGAGCTCGTCGAGATAGGCTTTTTGCAAAGCCCTCGTGTGCGGGTCATGGATGAAGCGCGGCTTCACTCGTGCTGCACGCTCGACGAAATCGTCGACGTCGAGAGCGTGCTGCGCCTTTCGCGGATCGTGCGGATAGAAGGCTTCTTCCACCATGCTTCGAGCATGGGCGCACAATTTGACGCTGGCAGGCGTCGGGGCCAGCATGGTGATCTGCCCACGATAGATCGCCAGTTCCTCTTCCTCTATCGGACGATCCAGGCCCACCGACACGGCTATGGAATTGTGGTCGCTGTCTCTCATCGCTTAAGCCCCTTCTAACCCTATCCTGCGAACAGGTTGGGGCCGGTAGCTGGCTTGGGTGATGGCGCGGACGATCATGCCCGTGCCAGTCTTGAGTGCCCTCCTTGGCTCGCGATAACGGATGGCATTGACCAGCAAAGACACTCCGTTGAGGCTCTGGGTCCAGCCGGCCTTGAGCATCTTCCCTTGCCTGTCGATGGCGCCGTAGGCCAGAATGCGCTCTGGTACTCCGTCATAGGAGGCAATCAGGCTTTCCATCTCGTCCTTCGGGGAAAGTCGTTGGTCGTTGAAGGCGTCGTAAACGGCCCCGGTCGCATGGGGGCGCGTATGCACCATCGAAATCTCGTCGATCACGGCGGAACGGTAGGCCGGGTCGGGCATCGTTCCGGCCCAGATGCGATCCATCCCCCAACCAGAGACCACCTGTTCCATGTGCGGCAGGAAGGTTCGCAAGTAGTCAGTGCGTACGGCCGGGGCCATGCATTCCACGAAATTAGTGTAGCGCAGCTTCGTGAACGGGCACCGCAGAAGGATTGCATAGCAAACATGGCTATCCGGGTGCAGCGAGGGCTGTGCTATGTTAAGAGCGTGCTCGGTGCAGATTTCGAAATAGCGATTGAGATCCCCCTTCTTGAATATGAGATCGTCGTCCATGAAGGCGATGTATTGATAGCGATCCAGTAGGCCGGGATCGTTCGTCAGGTAACGGTAGATGCTGTCCCATTTAGTGCCCTTGTCGACAGAGAGTGGCAAATCGCCGCCGCGACCGATTTCGGGATCGTCGTCGTATTGGCTCAATTGAAGATCCCAGTTGCGTTCGCCCGGACCCTCGAGCCAACCGCGATGAAGGGACTCCGCACCGACGCGCACGAACACGAGGTTCTGTCTGGATTGGGTCATCGTGCGCCTATCTCCATCAGCTGATTTTCCGTCCCGAGCCTACTCAGCGCCTTGCGCGCAGCCTTCTCGCCGCTGGCGAAGGCTTGGTCGGTCCAGATGTAGCCCCAATCGCCGAATCGTCCGCAGTAGCCCACCCCGACGTCGTCGAGATAGGCGTGCACTGTCTTCAGGGCGGCGGGCCGGTCGTGGTCGAAAATAATATTGGCGTAGGGAGCGACAATGGTGCTGGTGTGATTAACCTGAGCGCGATCCTCAATGAGGCCTGCTTTCAGCAGGCCATCAATAACTGGCTCGATATAAGCCTCGGGCGGCTTGTCGCGAGGCTTCCACTTATCACTGAAATAGACCTCGGCCTGAAGTGCGGAACAGTCCTTCGGTGCCACTCTGGACGAGAAGTTCGAAGGGTAGCTCAGCCGCGCGAAAATTATGTCCTCATCGTAGAAATAGGTCCAGTGATCGTCGCGCACATGTGACTTCGATATGCCTATGTTCACGAGCACAACTTCGGTGCAGGCAAGCTTCGCCGCGGCCTCTAGAACATCTGGCGGAGTGCCCTTGATACCGGGAACGAGCCGGGGCAGAGGCACCGACGAAATGAGCGCGTCATAGGTGATCGCCCTTCCATCGGCAGTGCGGACCGTTTTCGCCTTGGGATCGATTTCCACAATCTCGCTGCTGCATTCGACGCGTGAACGCTCGCGGAAACCATTGAGATAAGACACAAACCCGCCTTCGCTCGGATAACGGAAATGATCGACGTAATGCACGTCCGTTGTAGCTTGGACGAGAGCGCCGCGCAGGACCTCCTCGATTTTCGGGCGGTAAAGACGAGGTCCCAGCCAGTCGGTTGTCAGGTTGCAGGCATCAGTCGTGTGATACTTCCGGGTGTAGGTCGCGGGAAAGGTCCGGGCGAAGGTCTCGCCGAAAGAAGCCAACAGCCACTCCTCGTAATTTGCGAAGTGACCGGGCTTTTCGTCAGCGGTCGTCGCAGCCATGAAGTCGCGGATGCAGCCGACCACCAGGTCGTCAGGCAGGCCATGCAGATTGACCTGTGCAGGATGCTTTATCCAGTGCCCTTGCCAGTAATTGTTCACGCTGGCCCGAAGGCGCTCGTAGCTCCCGGCGATGCTTTCGGCGAACAGCTTCTGCAGCCGAGTGTTCTTCGTAAAGGAGATGTGCGGCCCCTCGTCGAACAGATAACCATCGTTGTACTTATGCGTCGAGGTGTGGCCGCCGTGCACGGGGCGTTTCTCGTAGATCGTCGCCTCGATACCTTCCTCTCGCAATTGGTGGCTGGCACCGAAGCCTGCAAATCCTGCGCCGATGATCACGATGTTGGGGTTTTCTGTCATGCCTGCCCGCTCAGTCCTCAATCGTCGCATACGGGACCGGCACGATGAACTTCGCCCCCCAATTCCGCACTCCTGTCATCTGGGCCTTGATCTCCTCCTTCAGGTTCCAAGGGAGGATTAGGATATAGTCGGGCCTTGCCTTCTCTATCTGTTCAGGTTCGAGGATCGGTATCCGCACTCCCGGCATCAGCTTGCCTACCTTCGACGGGGCGCGATCGACGGTAAAATCAATCATGTCCGCGCCGATCCCGCAGTAGTTGAGCAACGTCACGCCCTTTGCCGGCGCCCCATAGGCCGCGATCGACTTGCCTTTTTGCTTGAGATCGCGACAGAGGCCCATCAGTGCCAGCTTCGCGTCGTGCACCTGCCGGCTCCACGCGGTGTAGGTTTCCGCCTTGTCCAGACCGTATGCCAATTCATCGCAACGCATGGCCGCAACCGAACCCTCGGTCTGCCGCGACGAATCCGCTTGGCACACATAAAAGCGCACCGAGCCGCCGTGGGTGGGAAGGTTGTCGACGGCAAAGACACGAAGGCCCGCCGCCTCAAAAATGCCCTCTGCTGCGAGCAGCGAGAAGTACGAGAAATGCTCGTGATAGATCGTATCGAACTGGTTGCGCTGCATTAGGCGAAGCAGGTGCTGAACCTCGTAGGTGGCGATGCCTTCTGATTTCAGGAGAGCTTTTGCCCCACGGACGAAATCATCGATGTCGGGGACGTGTGCCAGCACGTTGTTGGCCACGATCAGGTCTGCGCCCCAACCTTCTTCTGCGAGTGCCTTGCCCATGCTCTCGGAGAAGAATTCGCCGCGCACTTCGATCCCTTTGCGTCGGGCCTTTTCGGCAGGCCCGTCGGTTGGTTCGATGCCCAGGCATGGGATACCGGCCTGTTGAACGTGTTGTAACAGATAGCCATCGTTGCAGGCGAGTTCGACCACGCGGCTCGAAGCATTGAGGCCGAGCCGTGCTGTCATGTTCTCGACATAGGTTTTCGCATGCTCAAGCCAACTGGCCGAATGCGACGAGAAATAGGTGTAGTCCGCCCTGAAGAGCGTGGCAGCGTCGATCGAGTGCACCGTCTGCGCGAGCAGGCAATTGTCGCAAACCCGTACCTCGAGCGGATAATGCAGTTCCGGCTCGTCGATCCGGTCGGGATCGATCAGATCGTTTGCGATGGGGCTGAAGCCAAGGTCAGCCAGCTCAGTCACTAGGGGGTAGGAGCAATGGCGGCACATCTTGAGGGCTGCCGATGTTGCACTCTGTGGCTTTGCTGCCTGATGCATTCCCTCGCCTTTCAGCCTCGTAGACAGGTGGATGCCTGCTGTCTCCAGTCTGATGCTAGGCGTACGGTCGATGGCCATCAATTAGCCATCGGGATTAATACCTCTAATAGGTAACTGTTTTTACAAGGCAATTTTTTCCTCTCCGAGGATCGTCCGGACGACGTGATTGGCAATCGAGAGGCTTGCCGTGAGGCCAGGCGATTCAATGCCGAACAGATTGATCAGCCCCGCCACACCGTGATCGTCGGGACCTGCGATCATGAAATCCGGACTGTTTTCGCCCGGACCTGCGATCTTCGGCCTGATCCCGGTGTAATCGGGTTGAAGCTTGTCGGCCGTCAAATCGGGGAGATAGGTCCGGATAGCGGAGACGAACCGCTCCTTCTCGCTATCGTCGAAGCTGTATCTCGGCGTCTCGATCCAGCGGACATCCGGTCCGAAACGCGCCTGGCCAGCAAGATCCAGCGTTAGGTGGATGCCGAGGCCGCCCGCTTCCGGCACGGGATAGACCAGACGAGAGCAGGGCGAAGGGCCGGACAATCGGTAATAATGGCCAATTGCGAAGTGGGGATCGGGGACGGTCTCCTGTGAAAGTCCCGCAATGCTGCGCGCCAACGGAATTGCCCCTAAACCGGCGCAATTGACCAGCATTTTGGCGCGAACCTTCAGCCCCTCGTCCGCCGTTTCCAAGATGAACCCGTGGTCGTCTGCAGATATGGCTTTCACACGCGTATTCAGGACGAGGGTCCCTCTGGCATTGGCGAGATCGGCCGCGAGGGCGAGCATCAGACCATGGCTATCGAGGATACCGGTCGATGGAGAGAGCAGGGCGCCTTCGCATTCTACCTGCGGTTCCAAAGCCCGCACTTCGGCCCGCGTCAGCCATTGCAGGTCATGGACATCATTCGCAACGGCCCGGTCCTCGATCTCCTTCAGCCGTTGGAGCTGCGAAAATGATGTCGCAACTATAAGTTTCCCGATCCTTCGGTGCGCGATGCTGCGCTCTTCAGCGTAGGCGTATAATCGGCTGCGCCCGTCTCGGCACAGGCGGGCCTTCAAACTGCACGGTTCATAATGCAGCCCCGCGTGGATGACTTCGGAATTGCGGCTGCTGGAATGCATCCCAATCGCTTTTTCCGCCTCAAGGACGAATACTTCGCGCCCTGCTTCTGCGAGCGCCGCGGCACAGGCTAGCCCGACGACGCCGGCCCCGACCACGATGCAGTCGATTTTATCCATTCCTATCTTGTCTGTGCGAAGCCGGGCACTCAGAGGCCTAGCGGTTTGCGCTGGTAAGCGTGGACATAGTCGATCTCCATTGTCGCCGAGTCCGGTGTTTCGTCATCCATCCGGTACTCCTCCGCCGCGAACGAGACTAGGATATACATCGGTTGACGGAATTGCTCCGGTGCCTCGGTGCGCCAGATTTCCTGCCGCTCGAAATAAAAGATCACCTCACCCTCGGTCACTTCCGCCCCATAGGTGTGGAATTTCTCCGTGAGAGAGCCTGGCGGTACCAAATGCCGCTTTCCGTGGGAGATCCGTTCTTGCCCTTTCTTCAGTTTGTGTTTGTGAATCGCGAGGCTGATCTTGTCGGTTCGATGAGAGTAATACTCGAAAATATCGATCTCGGACGTTCCCTCGCTACGATCTACCCCGATCAACCAGAAGGCGGGCCAGAAGCCAGCGCCTTTCGGCATGCGCGCCCTGATTTCGAAATAGCCGTATTTCTGCGCGTACCCTGCGTTGCAGCGGTTCCAGGAAGACAGCATTCCGCTCTTCCAGCCTCCATCACCGCCCCTGCGAGCTTGGATTGTCAGAACGCCGTCGTCGATGGCGAACGGAAAACCTCCCTGCGGTCCTTCGAACTTCGCATCGCCGAAATCACCGCCCCATGGCGTGTGCGCCGTCCATCGCGACAGGCAGCCCCATTCGGAGATATCGAGATCGTCGAAATCCTCCCGGAACGAAGGCTCGAAGTCGGTCAGGTCGAGGCTTGGGCCGATTTGCTGCGTCTCAATCGAAGTCGAAGGCATCGGAGTGGCGAGGGCAAAAAGCGCTACCAGTAGAAACGCGCAGCTGGCGACGGAGAGGTGTCGCGCCGCGCGTGGTGGCGTACTTGTTTTCATCTCGTCTCGTTGCGGATGGCCGTGGTACTGTTCTATTTGTTCGGGCATTGTCTGCGTGCCGTCTTCCTCTCAGTGAACAAGCGCTGGAGAACCAGAGGTGGGCATGGCGCGAAATGTCGGATCTTCGGCCTGCGAGAGCAGATCCGAATAGAGTTCGAGCAGCTGGTCCCGCCATTCTTCTTCACTGCATGTCAGCGAGCCCGAATCTACGAATGCGCGCTCGCTTGCGTCCCGCACTACGCGATCATCGTCCAGCTGCCGCATAGTGGCGGCGAGGATTTGCGGCGTACGCTGTTTGGCGAGAAATGCGCAGCCGAGGCGTTCGGCTTCCTGGGCGATGAGGGAATCGGAAAAGGCAATCAGGGGCACACCGCTTTGGAGTGCCTCGAGAGCCACAAGGCCGAATGGCTCGGGCATAAAACTCGGCATGACGAGCGCTCTGGCGGAACGGATTCGTTCGGCGATCTGCGAATGGTCGAGCCATCCGTCCCATATCAGTTCGGGAAATTCGGCCGCAAGCTCCCGGCGCTCCGGGCCGTCGCCGATGACACGCAGGCGCCGGCCAGCGAGGCGAGCGGCTTCAGCTGCTGTCCTTAGCCCTTTTTCCTCGCTTACACGGCCGATGAAGAAAATGTCCTGATTGCACTCGGCGCGAACACGTTCCGCAAGAAAGGCGCGTGCAGGGTTGCGGACCACGCGCAGGCGATCGCCAGACAGGTCCGATCGCTCAAGGAATGGGATCATTGCGGGATGGATTACGGCTATCTTGGCCGGGGAAAACGCGGCAGGAAAGGTATGCTTCCGGACGGCGAAACGCGCGACGCGAAAGGCTTTCTGCATGGCACCTCGTTTGTCGCATCGCGTGGACAGGCAGCGGAACGACATGGGCGCAAGATCACACACCTCGTGGCGCCTGAAGTCGAAAAATGTACCGTTCGGACATGCCATGAAGAAGTCGTGGGCGTGAACGACTAGCCGCTTGCTAACCTTTGCAAGCGGAGTGAATACCGCTGGCGAGAGGATTTGAGCCCAGCCATGCAAGTGATAGACCACATCGGGAGCGTCCAGCCGCGCTACGGTGTCCTGGAGTAGCCTTTGCGCAGAGGAATTGTAGAGACCATCGCTAACGCGGCTGTAAAAGCTGCGCTGCAAAAGCGGCTTTTCATCGAGCGCCACCATTTCGACCGACTCTGGTAACTGCGGCTGGCTTCCGTCGTCACCGGTCAGGTAGGTGACTGGTATTCCAGCTTCGCTGAAAAGTCTGGCCGAAAGGAGGGCGAGTGCGGTCGCGCCGCCCGCGGCAAGTGAACGATCATTTATGATTACGATGCGGCTCGGGAGCATGTCGATCCTCGGCATACGCCTTAACGGCTCGGTACTCATGCAATCATTGGTATTACCATCATATTGCACTTCGAATGCCCACTGTTTCTTGCGTAGGGTCGTGGTTGCTGGATGAGACGTTGCGCGTGGCCGCAGTCAGTAGGAGCGAAAAGAATGCGGATTGCGGTCATTGTCGCGACACTCGGGCGTCGACGCGAGGCCGACGATCTCGTCGGCGACCTCGTTAACCAGACGCGCAGGCCGGACCGTACGATCTTCGCCGTGGTCAAGCCTGAAGATGCACCCAACAAACATCCCGAACTCGCAAACGAAACGCTGCTTTGTGCCAAAAAGGGTCTCTGTGCACAGCGCAATGCGGGCCTCGACAAGGCCGCAGGCTCCAGTGACATAATCGTCTTTTTCGACGACGACTTCGTTCCCCATCCTACTTACCTCGAATCTCTTGAGGCTGCCTTCGAAGCCAATCCCGACATCGTGGGGCTGACTGGTCTGGTGGTCGCCGATGGTATCTGCGGGCCAGGCCTCTCACGCCAGGAAGCGGTAGATGCGATCGAGGCCCATGCGGAGCAGTCTCCGGCCGGGATGGAAAACCAGACCGAAGTCCCGGGCCTTTACGGGTGCAACATGGCTATGCGCACAATGGCATTGGGCGACAGGCATTTCGATGAGCGATTGCTCCTCTATGGCTGGCTCGAAGACCTCGATTTCACGAACCGCCTGCTCGACGAGGGGCGCCTGGTCAGGCTGGACAGCCTTTTCGGGGCCCATCGGGGCGTCAAGTCCGCCCGCGTATCGGGCCTGCGCCTCGGATATTCCCAGATTGCGAACGCTCGCTATCTGCTCGCGAAGGGCTCCGCCCCGCGATGGCTGATGGTCAAGAACCTGTTCAAATACCCGATGATCAACGCCGCGAGGGCCGTAATGCCAGAACCCTATATCGACCGGTGGGGCCGATTGCGCGGCAATGTGATCGGTTTGCTCGACCTAGCCCGCGGCAGGTCGCGGCCGGAGCGAATTCTTGATCTCTGATGGGTGAGAAGCTGCAGCCTCGAACGAGCCTGAGGTCAGCGCTACGATACAATCCCTGACCGAAGCTCGAGCGGCGCTTAGCAGC
>CAYPGL010000026.1:0-12223 GCA_964410035.1 uncultured Qipengyuania sp.
TCCCACGGGTCAGTTCATGCTTATCGTGGCCAGCCTTACAATGCTGTTGACGCCGGCGCTGGCTACGCTGGCGCGTGCGCTAGGCAGACGGTTCGAGGAAAGCCAAACCGACGATGGGACCCCAACTTTTGAGCAGGGGGAAGAGATCGAAGGGCACGTGGTCATCGCAGGTTTTGGAAGGGTCGGTCGAATGATCGCATCGATCCTTGATCGCGAGGATCTGCCATTTATCGCCATCGATAGGGATTCAGCTATCGCATCGGAAGCTCGATCAGCAGGAATGCCAGTGCGATTTGGTGACGCATCCCGCCTAGAGGTTCTGCAAACTGCACGCGTAAGTCAGGCCAGTGCCCTAGTGATTACGATCGGAGATGCAAAGCCCACTGAATTGCTCACCATTCGGATGCGGGAAGCTGCCCCTCACGTTCCGCTTTTCGTAAGAGCACTCGACAAGGAGCAGGCCGCGCGGCTTACCGAGGCAGGCGCCACCGCAGCTGTTCCGGAAACTGTTGAGGCAAGCCTTCAGCTTGCTGCGAGGGTCCTCGAAGGCTGTGGGCTCAGTGAGGATGGAATACAGCAACGGATACAACTTGAGCGCTAGGCTATTCGCAATTCTGAGCGATGGGTCCCGAAAGCATAGCTTCCCTTTCCAGCAAAGATCAGACGGTACCAAAGTTAGAGGTACTCAACTCGGGTTGGTTGCAGCTAAAATAGAATCGTCGGCTATTTGGAGAGGACGATAACGCGGCGAATGATGGCTATGAGGGAGCATTGCGAACCAGCAAAATTCACCATGAGCGGCCATACGCCGTTGTACCCGATTTAAGACGGCCAGCGTTTGGCCCGTGACCTCAAAGAAGAACGGAATTTTCGAGGCAAAACAACACCCGGACATTCGCACTTATTAGTCCTTGGTTCTCGTGTTGCTTGTGTTCGCATACTTCGCTGGGATACACTGCATTTGTAGGAAGGGGTCCATATCGTGCTCAAGCGTCTACTAATCCTTGCAACACCGCTATTCCTCGCAGCTTGCGTAACTGATCGCGAGGCGAACTCTCTTTCCGAGAGTGCAGCCGAGGGTCGGGCCTTTGCTCAGGCGAACTGCGCCAGCTGTCACGCGCTTGATGACGGTGTTTCGCCACATCCGAATGCTCCAAGCCTCCGTCGTGCGGCCAATCGTTTGCCAGGGTGGGCCGTAGAGGAGTCGTTTGAGCGTGGGGTTCAGGTCGGCCACACGATGGAAATGCCAGCCTTCGTGTTCGAAAATGACGATATCGCCAATTTGCTCGCCTATTTTGAGACGCTCAGAGAAAAAGAATAGATTGCGAGTTGTGACCTTTAATCGCGGTTAGCTGAGGTCGACTTGACGGAAAAGCGGACCGTCAGCGTACGGACGATCAAGTATGCGCCTCCAATGACAGGATTGCGGCGCGTAACTGCGCGTCAGCGTTCACCAGGAGCACTTTGACGGATTTGGGGCCGCTAGCTGCCCGATCGCTTTCCGGCTCGCATCTTCAAAAGCAGAACTTTGAGATGGCCCAAATTGGCGCTACATTGTTTACACCGGGATTGAGCAACCTCCCGGTCAGGCTCTAGCGCCCAAGCGTTGCCTCGTAGTATCGCCCAAGGGCGAGCCTATCCGTGCGAGGTAATGATGAGCCAGTCTTCGGAGCCGCCCACCTTCATCCAAGCCTTTCATGTTTTCCTGCGGATTGGATTGCTGAGTTTCGGAGGGCCGGCTGGACAGATCGCGCTCATGCATCGCGAGCTCGTGGAAGAGCGCAATTGGGTCGGCGAAGCCGACTTCCTTCACGCTCTCAATTTCTGCCATTTGCTGCCGGGGCCGGAAGCGCAGCAGCTGGCAACCTGGATAGGATGGCGTCTACATGGCTGGCGAGGAGGACTGACTGCCGGTCTCCTGTTCGTAGCGCCCGGCGCACTTGTCATTCTTGGTCTATCGATTCTCTACGCCTTCGCCGCCGATCTGGATTGGTTTGCAGCGCTGTTTCTCGGCGTCAAAGCCGCGGTCCTGGCGATCGTTGCACAGGCGCTCTTCCGGATTGCCGGCCGCGCGCTCGATACGCGGTTTAAACAGGCGCTGGCACTTGCAGCATTCATCGCGCTGTTTTTCTTCGACCTGCCATTTCCCTTGGTAGTACTTGGAGCGGGAGCTCTGGGCATAATCGCAGCCGCTGTTCGCCCGAATTGGCTTGCGCTGAAACAGACGAATTCTGAGGACGTCCTCGGACCGCGCCCCTGGCGTGATACTCTTGGAAGTGCGACATTGTGGGGAGCGGTATGGGCCGCACCGCTGCTGTTGGTCCTCTTGTTGTTCGGAAGCGAAAGCGTCTTCTGGGATATCGGGGTGTTCTTTTCGCAGTTAGCGATCGTGACATTCGGCGGCGCCTATGCGGTTCTCGCCTATATGGCGCAGGAAGCGGTGCAGGGGTTTGGCTGGCTGCAGCCCGGGGAAATGGCAGACGGACTGGGAATGGCCGAGACCACCCCTGGGCCGTTGATCATGGTCACGCAATTCGTTGGTTTTCTCGCCGCCTTCAGAGATCCCGGACCTTTCTCACCCATCGTGGCCGGGCTCGTCGGGGCAGGCTTGACGACGTGGGTCACCTTCGCGCCGTGCTTCCTCTGGATATTCTCGTTTGGTCCTTGGATCGACCGTCTTCGCAATGCGGTGAAGCTGAAAGGCGGCCTAGCTGCGCTCACCGCTGCGGTCGTCGGGGTCATCGCCAATCTGGCCGTGTGGTTCGCGCTCCACGTTCTCTTCGTCAATGTCGGCGAGACCCAAGCAGGTCCAGTGCGGCTTTACACGCCTGAGTGGAGCACCTTTGACTGGCGTGCCGGTGTCCTCGCGGTGCTCGCTGTTCTGATGATCTTCGCAATGCGATGGGGGCTGGTGCGGACGTTGGCCATCTCTGCTATGGGCGGTCTATTACTAGGCCTCGCATAAGCCGTACTGGTATCTCGCATAAGCCGTACTGGTATCACGGCCAAAGGGTCGGCATAGATCCTGGGATATGCTGACAGCCTTGAGAGAAATCGTAGCGGATTATTCCGCCCTGATTGGACTGGGGGTGCTCGTCGGCGTCTTCATCGCCTTCGCACTCGAGCGGCGTCCGCCCGTTGTCATCGCGGTTCTTGGCGGTCTTGTAATGATGATCTTGGGATTCTTGCCGGTCGACGAGGCGCTCGGCGTCTTTGCAAATCCGGCGCCGATCACGATCGCGGCAATGTTCATCCTGTCAGGGGCTCTCCTTCGGACCGGAGCCCTCGAGGAGGTTTCCGGCTGGGTTATCAGGCGCACGCTGCGCAAACCGCGCCTTGCCATCGCTGAAATCGGGGGCGGCACCATGGTTGCCTCGGCTTTCATGAACAACACTCCGGTCGTGATCGTGATGATACCCATCGTCCAGCGTCTCGCGCGGGTTATGGGCGTGACGGCCACGCGCCTGCTCATACCCCTGTCCTATATCTCGATTTTGGGCGGTACACTCACCCTGATCGGCACCTCGACAAACTTGCTGGTCGATGGTGTCGCACAGGACCAAGGTCTGGCCCCGTTCGGTATATTCGAAATGACCACCATCGGTCTGTTCGCAGGGGCAGCGGGATTGGTCGTTCTCGCTATTCTCGGCCCGTTTCTCTTGCCCGATCGCCCGGCACACGCCTTGGATGAACAAGCGGAGAGCGATTCCTATCTCTCCCATCTCGTTCTGGAAAATACTAGCAACCTGATTGGCAAGAAAATCGGCGACCTTGCCATTTTCAGACGCCCCGGTTTGCGCATCGTTGGATTTCAGAGGGGCCGTTCTATCGAGCGGCACGGTTTTGAAAATTACGTGCTCAAGGCGGGTGATCAACTCATCGTCGCTGCAAGTCCAGCTGAGCTAGCCTCACTCGCCGAGGCTTACGATTTTCGGACAGGCCTGACTGGCGTAGGCGGAGGCATATCAACCGCCGGGCCGGCCAGGCCGGAAGACTTGAGACTGATCGAGGCGGTCATCGGTCCGTCGCACCCAATCATCGGTCGTAGGCTGGCGGACATTCCCTTGTTGTCCCGTCTTAAAGTCAGGGTTCTCGGGCTTTCTCGCCCGCGCCATATCGCGGGCCCAGATCTGCCAAATGTCCGTGTTCGCGCAGGTGATCGCCTGCTGATAGCCACCGGGAGTGACGGTGCACAGGCTCTGCAGAGCAATGTGGGCCTAAGTGACGTAAGCGAAGCGCCTGCCCGCGCATTCAGACGCGTGCGCGCCCCAATTGCGATTGCGACACTCGCTGGCGTGGTGATCTTGGCCGCCCTTTTCGGCTTCACCATCGAGGGATTGGCGCTGGCGGGCGTTGGTGTAGTCCTGCTTACAAAATGCATCGAGCCAGAAGAGGCTTGGGGTTCGCTCGATGGAAGCACTCTGGTCCTTATTTTCGGCATGCTAGCCTTCGGAAAAGGTCTCGAGAATGCGGGCACCGTCGAGTTACTGGTGGATTGGCTGCAACCGCTGTTTTCTTTGGCATCGCCGCTGCTCCTGCTTCTGGCTATTTATGCAGTAACGAGCGTCCTTACCGAAACGGTCACCAACAACGCCGTGGCGGTCATCATGACGCCCATAGCAATCGGTCTGGCGGAGGCGCTCAATATAGATGCGCGCCAACTAGTGCTCGCGGTCATGTTCGCAGCCAGCGCAAGTTTCGCGACGCCCATCGGTTACCAGACGAATACCATTGTCTACGGTGCCGCCAATTACAGGTTCATGGACTTCGTTCGGATCGGGCTGCCGATGAATATTATCGTGGGTATTGCAACGTGTGTCGCGATCACCATGCTGGCCTAGCATGAAGGCTCTCGAATTTTGGGAGGGTTCATTTCCGCTGGAAAAAGCACTGCATCCAAAACCCGTGCAAGCAGATCATCAAGGTGGGCGCTATAGTGCCAATACATGGCAAGGAGGCTGCGAGTGGGATATCGTCCACCATCTTACATTATCGACCTGGGGATCTTCCTGGCAGCAACGGGCGCAACTTACTTCGCCCAATCCATTGATCGGCCAATTACCGCCGTTCTGGTCTACCTCTGCGGCGTCATACTCATCGCCGTTCACTCGGGTCTTCTAATTGCTCTCGCTGGCGCGATCGCCGCGTCTTTGGTTTACAATTTCTTTCTCAGCGAACCGGTTTTCGAGTTCGGCGTAACCACCGTAGATGAGACGGTTCCGCTCCTGGCATTTAATGCCACGGCCTTATTGACAGGAATTTTGGTTGGCCGATTGAAAGATACGGCCTTGCGTGCACATCGAGCCAGTTCCGACGCAGCCTTCCTGCTGACAATTAGCGACCGATTGCAATCGGCGCTGGAAGTCACTGAAGTTGAGAACGCGCTGCGCGATCTGCTACCTACCCAGGGCGTAAAATCGGTCAAAATCTTTCTCTCGAAGGGCGATATCTACATCCGTCCATCCACCGGCGAGATCAAGAGCGATCGCTTGGATCCCCTGCTCGAAGACGTTGGCACCGACCGGAGCGGTAAGTCTGTGGTGCTGGAACTTATCGGTTCGAGAGGCGCGCTCGGCATTTCGAAGTTCGAGTTCACTGACGATCTGGAATCCCGCCCCAAAATCCCTGATTTGCAATCGATAACCTCTCTCCTCGCCCTTGCGATCGAAAGATGTTTGCTCTTGGAGCAGCTAGCAGAGAGACAAGCTCAAACCCGGAGTGAAGCACTCAAAGATTCATTGCTTTCTTCCGTGTCACACGACCTGCGAACGCCGATCACCGTTATTGAGGCCGCTGCCGGCGCGCTTATTTCCCCCCAGATCAATTTACCCTATGCCGAGAAAAAGCAGCTGCTCGAGACGGTGATCGAACAGTGCCACCGCCTTGATCGATACACCAGCGAACTGCTGGATGTCGGACGAATACAAGCCGGCTTCGAATCCACTGCGATGCAACCAACGGATATTCGCGATGTTGCCAATCTGGCCATCCGGCAGCTTCAAGCCGCGAGCCCCGCAATTGCTATACAGCGTGACTTCGAGAACAGGCCGGCGATCGTTCTTGGTAATGCGGCACTTCTGGAGCAGGCGATTTTCAATATTATTCACAACGCGGCAAAGTTCGGCGGCTCCGCTCCCATCGCGGTCGCGACAAAAACGCTGGACGGCCTCGTTACGTTGACCATTAGCGATGATGGTCCCGGGGTGCCCTCCGCAGAGCAAACCCGCATCTTCGAGAGGTTCTACAAGAGCAATTTGGAGAGGCGGGAGGGAACCGGATTGGGCCTGTATATTGCCAAGGGCTTTGTTACGGCATGCGGCGGAAATATTCGTATCGTCTCGCCAATCGAGAAGGATAGCGGAACAAGCTTCATCCTCGAGTTTCCGCTCATGCCTACCGACGCGCCGGAACAAGCCGCGGTGTCTGCATGAACATTCTGATCGTCGATGACGAACCGTCCATAATTCGCACGCTCAAACCTATTCTTGCTGCACTTGGTCATTCCGTTCTTGAGGCGGAAGACGCGCGGGAGGCACTGTCGGTGTTCGCATCCAATGCCGTGGATCTTGTGATGCTTGATCTGGGCTTGCCCGATGCTGATGGCATCGAACTCATCGCCACCTTCAAGGCAGAAGAACAGGCAGGTGTTATTGTGGTGTCGGCGAGACACCTTGAGGCTGACAAGGTCAGGGCTCTGGATAGCGGCGCGGACGACTATATCGACAAACCCTTCGGTATGGCCGAACTTCTGGCCCGCTTTCGTGTCGCGGAACGGAGGAATTCGGGCGGTCGAGCTTTGCAAGCAACCGTCATGCGGTCCGATCTCCTGGATATCGATTTGAGCCGGCGCAGCGTCAAACTTATGGGCGACGAGGTGCACCTTTCCCCAAAGGAATACGCGCTTTTCGAAGTGCTTGCCCGTCATTCCGGACAAGTCGTTACCCAACGCCGCCTGATGATTGCGGGATGGAATGATCCAACAGCCGACACTCAGTATTTGCGAAGCTATATCTCGATGTTGCGGGACAAGTTGGAGATCGATCCCTCCAATCCGCAGCTCATTCTGACGGAGAGCGGGGTCGGCTATCGCCTGTCCGACCAGTTGACCCCCGCGGGATAGATTGTAGCCGGCAGATTAGGGACGTCAGAAGATCAGGGGACGTTCTGCCGGCTACAACCGTGCGTCAGGCCCACCCTGACTACACCAACCTAGGTCGACGAAAGACACAGCGTTAGCACGGGATTTCTATATCCGTGTTGAAATCCCATACGAACGCAATCTCGCGGCCGGTGCTAGCAGATTTACCCATAGGGCCATTTCGGCCCGTATGGAGCGCCAAGCCGATGAACAAGTTCACCGCATCTGTAATTGCCATATCCATGGGCCTTTCATTGTCGGCCTGCGGCAAGAAGAAAGTCGAAACCCTGCCGCCGGCACCGGGAGCCGAACTGCCTACCCAAACGCCGGGCGGCAGCACGATCCAACCGGGTAGCCAGGCCGATTTTCTTCAGCAGATGGCCGGACGCGATGTGATCTATTTCGACACTGACCGGTTCAATATTGACGCAGCCGATGCCGAGGCTCTCCAGTCCCAGGCACTGTGGCTCTCCCGGTATCCCAACAAGCTGGTCCGTATCGAAGGTCACGCCGACGAACGCGGCACTCGCGATTACAACCTCGCGCTGGGAGAACGGCGCGCCAACAGCGCCAAGAACTACTTGGTCTCGCTCGGTGTGGCACCGTCGCGCCTCACCGTGATCAGTTACGGGAAAGAACGACCTGTAGCCATGGGAAGCACTGAAAGTGCTTGGGCGCAAAATAGAAGGGCCGTCACAGTCGCTATCGATTGAGCGGATGAAGCAACCTTTTTTACCCGAAGCTGGGGGCAGTGAAAGGAATAGAATGAAACATCGCGCCCCTCAGTTGGATGTAGTTTCGAATGAATTCGCCCGCCGCCAGGATCGATTTCTGCGAGCGTGCGGGATCATGCTGGCCGCAGCATTCATCGCAAGCACTATTGCCGGGTTCGACATTGCAATGTCGAACCAAGGGTCCGCCATCGACGAAGTATCGGAGTGAGGAGGTGAGAACGGGCTCACTGCCTCGCGAAGTGACGGCGACCTATGGTTCAATACCTCCCTGCCGCAGACAGATGAAGCTGCTGGCGACGACTTTGGCTGCCGCAATGCTGGCGGGCTGCGCCAATGTGAGTTCGCTCAACTCCGTAAGCGGTAGTGGAGTCACCCTTTTGACGCTTGAGACGGAGCGCAACGATCAATCAGTGCGATCGGAGCGAAGGCATCTTCAAGAGCGGACTGTTGGAAGCTCCAGACCCGTGGTCTTCGCGAGCATCATAAATGCTCTCACGGATCTCGGGTTTAGGGTCACGGCGGCAGATGCGAATACCGGGTTCATCACGGCTCTTGGGGGCGGTCAGGAACGTATCTCGGTTGGCTTGGGGGGTCTTTCGCGCGATAGCGAAGTGCCTGTCGTATCGGCGTTTGTGGAGGAGCGCCCCCAAGGTATCTCGGTAGTTAGAGTCGTGTTCGCTAAGTCCAACTTATCGTCATCCACGCGTGGTCAGTCAGGGGAGCGGGTAATTTATGATGCGGGCACATATCACGAATTTTTCAGCCGCCTTAATTACGAAATCCAAGCTCGATCGGACTTGAAAACCTCGGACGAGCTTTCCCGAAATGGCGATTACGCCGCTTTGTTGAAGCCGGACTGGTCTTACTTGCCCATTACTAGCTTGTTGGAAGCCCCGGAGCCGTCGATCGCCTCCGTCGAGTTGGCTGCCCCAGAGTAAGGCCGACCTAGCGCAATCGTCTGCGGCGAAACTCCTTGGGAGATCTTCAGGAGAATTCATTCAAGCACCGTTCAGCACTCATTTAGTCTTATTTGAGCAACGCTTCATCGAAAGGAGACGTTACCATGAGTGTGCACTGCTTTCGCAATAGTCGACCCGATACCTGGTCGAGTCCGCGCCCATATAGCGACCCTAGTCTGCGATTCCTGAAACACGGAAAGATCCTGCCCATGGAAGAACGGGTAGGGATTTTCGAAAGGTTGCTTGGTAAGATGTAAAGCCGCTGGTTGCCTGCGATTATCACTCTTCACGAGCGATTAGCTGCACTTCTAAGCGGCCAGCGTATCAGTGCTCTGGCCTCCAACTCTCAATACAGTTTTCATCTCGTCTTTGGCCGCTTTCGGGATGGCCAACAAACTGGTCCAATGACTGCTATGAAGGCGCGAAGTTGGCCGGCAGCTTTCAGTAGGAGCGATCCGCCTGCTTTGGGACCGCTTCTAGTCGGTTCAACACGTGCAGGAAAACGAGCGAGCCTTGTTCGTAGGCCTTGAGTGCCTCATCCCAGTCACCGACGGCGGCGCCAGCATTGCCAGAACAAATTTGGTCAGCGTGGAAACCCTTCTCTCCCTAAACGGTATCTAACTATCGAGGTGAGATTGCACTGTAAGGCACAGCCCTCACGCGGATCTAGGCTCAATTCACCGTCTTTCGCACTCAACATTCTAGCTTTTGCGAGGTAATCCGTGCGCACCCAACTTAGTCCCCCGCTGCCCTTGCTGGTGACGACCAATGACCGAGAATTGGCGTTTGCCGCGCGTGCCTATGGCGTCGAACATAATCTCTCATGGATTACGGCGTTCAATGCCTCGGATGAAATCTGGTGCATGCCGAGTCCAGAAGTGCGGATGGGACCGCATAGGTGGGTCGGAAGCGTCAGTGAGCCGGACTGGCAGGGCTCTGTCACGAGGCTAACCGAACAATGAAGGCCGGTGTTCTCGCAGTCGAGGATCGCTTGGCGCGGCAGATCGAAGACCGGTTTCGCCAACATGTCGCGAGCGCGGAGTTCCCTTGCGTTGGGGCCAAATCGGCGCAGGCCCGCGACCGGCTCGACGTTATGGTCGGTTTCGATTTGAGGAGCGCTTGGGATGATCTGCGCATTCATGATCGCCTTCTGTCTTGGGCTGAGGCCTACCGCGACGATTCCGAAGGTCTTCGCAGCTTGGCTGTCATATTCGCCGAACCCAAAGGGCTCGATGAAAGGGCGTTCGAAGAGCTTCTCTGGGAGAGGCTGCAATCGTTTGCGGAGAAGGACGATTGGCTGGGACAAACCTACGATCACCGAGTGAGCCCCGATCCGGAAGACCCGCATTTCTCGCTAAGCTTCGGAGGTGAGGCCTATTTCGTAGTAGGGCTGCACCCGCATGCGTCACGTCCTGCGCGGCGGTTTGCCTATCCCGTGATGGTGTTCAATCTTCACAACCAGTTCGAACAGCTGCGGGCCGACGGCCGCTACGAACGTATGCGGGACGCCATACTGGAGCGGGACCGTCAGCTTGCCGGCGATACTAACCCGATGCTGGCGAAACACGGCGAGAGCAGCGAGGCGCGGCAATACAGCGGGCGCGCGGTGGACGATGAATGGACGTGCCCTTTCCGCGATCCGCGATTGGAAAAGAAATGAAACGTATCGAACCCAGAAGCGGCGTAGCCTTCGAAGTGCCTAGGGGTGCGAAGCTGACGGTCCGCGATCCGGAAGGGCAGCAGGTATCGGACTTGGTGGCCTATAACCGCTCAGATGTGCGGGAAGTGATTTCTAACGGGCGGACCTTCGATTACGAGGAGACGATCAAGTTGAGCCGCGGCAATCGGCTCTGGTCGAACCGGTCGAACCCGATGTTGACGATTATCGCGGATATGGTGGAGCGACACGATTTCCTGCTGACTCCATGTTCTAAAGACACCTTCCGCCATTTCTATCCCGACAAACCGGTCCACCGCGGCTGCTTCGGGAATCTTGCCGAGGCCCTGGAGCCTTACGGTATCGGGCAGGATGAAATCCCGGCGGCTTTCAACATTTTCATGAATGTTCCGGTCGAAGGGGGTAGCGGATTGTTGGCGGTTAAGCCGCCAACTTCCCGACCTGGCGACGAAATCGTTTTCCGCGCGGAAATGGATCTGGTGGTCGGCCTTACAGCGTGCTCGGCCTACGATTCCAACGGCGGTTCCTTCAAGCCGATCGATTACGAAGTGAGCGCTGCTGCGTGACGAAATGTCAAAAATAGGGTGACTGCTATCCTCGATCGAAGACTTATGAGAAACCGCAAGCCAAGACTGCCGTTCTGAGAGAATGCTCGATTTCATCCGACACAGCAAAGCGGCATTAGCCACCTTCATACTGGTTTTGCTTTTTGGATACGTGGCGAGGGAGGCAATCGGGAGAGTCTATGGAGCGACGGAAGCAATTGTGCTGATTGACGCCCTATCCCGTGCGGGCCTCTATCTCGGATCTGCCGTTGCCACAGCGTCGGCCACAACGATAGCACTGATGCTTACGATGCTAGGTGTGATCCGAAATGTCGATGAAGATTTCGACAGGACGACCTATCGGAGCATCAGCAATATCGCAAAGCTGGCGACGGTCTCTCTCCTCACCAGTCTCCTGCTGCTTCTAGCATTTGTATTACCAACGGGCGAGTTCGAGAAGATGCCTGCTCAGTGGTTTTCAACTCTCTACGAGGGTCTGTTTGCGACTACCGTCGTCATGGTGGCACTTAGTGCTGCTACGGTAGTGAAGATATACGTCACAATCCAACGCGTCATTTCAAAGATTACACCTGGCGACGAGGTCTAGGTACAGATTGAGGGTACGCTCCAAACGTGGGCGAGCAGAAGATTGGGGCAGCATGGACGCACTCTTCTCCGTGCTAGGCAGAGATTATCCTCGATCACGAACTGCAGACGCCTGGACGTTTGTGAGCGGTATTTATCCTGAGGTCAGCAGAGCGATCGGAACGAGGGCTTGGAAAGGTTCAACGCGGAGTCTAGTTGCATCTGATGGATGTGTCCTCCGCCGACGAAAATATTAATTTCTGCCAGGCTTGCTCGGTCCGGAATCGTGCCATCTGCGCGGATCTCGCCGATGACGAGATTGCTCTGTTAAACAAGATCGGCCGGCGAAAACTTCTTAAGGCTGGTCAGTCCCTTTTGTGGGAAGGGGACGAGGCGGTCATTGTTGCCAACGTCGTTTCGGGGATACTGAAGCTCTCCACTCAAACGTGTGATGGTCGAGAACAGATTCTCGGCCTCGCATATGCTTCTGATTTTCTCGGTCGTCCCTTTGGCGAAACAACCCCTTATAATGTCCAGGCACTTTCGGATGCGGAAGTATGCGTTTTCCAACGTAAGGATTTCGA
>CAYPGL010000027.1:0-7709 GCA_964410035.1 uncultured Qipengyuania sp.
CTGGCTCCACCCGTACGCCGCGCCCGCCCTTGACCACCAGCCGGGCAGGGCCGTGGAAAACCAGGAAGCGCAATTGCTGTGTCAGCCACGCGTTGAGACTGAAGAGCCGCCAGTGGCTGGTGATAAGAAGCGGCTGGTCCCATGGCTGGACCACTGCTGCCAGCGCGCGCGGCTGGAGCACCATGGCTGCGCCTTGGGGCAGGTCGATGGCGGTGACTTCGGCGAAGGGATCGTCATCGGCGGAGATGACGGTGATGGTGTCGTTGCCGCGCACGCGGGTCAACATGGCCATGCCGCTGGCGAGGCTGGCGAGGGGGGCCTTCCAGTTTAGCAGGGCGCGCGTGTGCAGCTTTGCATCAGCCGGGCTGGATTGCAGGAAGCCCTGCCGCACCAGCAATTCCTCACCTGCTTCGAGACGCACAGGGATCGAGGCGCGCGACTGTTCCAGCGGCGCCTTCACGGCAACATTGTTCACGCCCGGAACCGCGATCCGGATCGCCCGCCGCCGATGCGCGAATGGGGCGACGATGTAATAGAGAAAGGTGCGGATCAGATAGGGGAGAAGCAATATGCCCAGCAGCGCCCATGCGGCCGCGACGAGCACTTCGCGCAGGCTCGTTTCCGACATGCCCGTGGTTGTATCGGGCACGGCGGCCATGGCCCATTCGCGCGCTTCTGCATGGGCGCGGCGTGCCCGTGCCAGCATTTGGCTGGCGGCTAGGCCTGCGTTTCGCCGGGCCTCGCGGCTTTCTGCCGCCTCGCACCGGCGGTCGCGGTTTGCTTCAATCACCTCTCGTTCGCGCAGGAAGATCTCGCGCGTGGTCTGATCCAGCATGCTGCGCCGTTCGAATTCTTTCAGGTCCTCCTCGGCTCTGTCGCAAAGCCGGTAGGATACCCGCACTGCATTGGCAGTTGGAATTCTCGGATAGCGGGCAAACTCGGCCTCTGCCCGGGCGACGAGCGAACGGGCAAGCTCCGCCTTCCGAGCGGATTCGAGCGCTTCGATTTCGGTTTCGAGCGCGGCGTCCTTCAGCTTCGCACGTTGCAAGGCGAGGATGCGCGAAGGTCGCACGGCATCGAGAAAGCCATTGCTGTCCTCGATTTCGCGCCGCACTTCGGCCTGCTGGCGGCGTGCCTGTGCCAGCCGCCGGTCGATCGCCGCCACGCCCATATCCCGAATCGCCGCCTCGCGCTGTGTCAATTGTGACTGGAGCTGCACGCGTTCCTGCAGGACAGTCTCGCGGATCTGGGCAACAGACATGGTGTCTTGCCGCAGGCTCTCGTTGCCGAGTTGCGGCACGATTCGCGGCCAGGCTAAGATGTAAAAGGCGAAGGCAAGGCACAGAACGAGATAAAGCAGTCCCGTTCTCCCCAGCCATCCAAACACGGCTTTCATGCCTCCTGCCTGGCAGGCCGGCCCTGTCCTTGCCTATCGGCGGTGGAAAGTTCGGCGCGACCCGATGGCATGGGCCGCCTCAGATGATCCCGGTTTCGCGGCCCGCCTTCTCGAAGATGTCGAGTATCTTTCCGACCTCCTCTTCGCTGTGTTCGGCGCAGAGCGAGCAGCGGAGCAGCGTCATGTTGGCAGGCGTCGCCGGTGGGCGGGCAAGGTTCACGTAAAGCCCGCCGCGGATCAGCGCTTCCCACATCTGCGCGCCCTTTTCGAGATCGGGCATGATAACCGCGATGATCGCGCTCTGCGCTTCCTCGGTCCCAAGCTTGAAGCCGAGATCGCGCAGGCCCCTGTGAAGGGTCCGCGAATTTTCCCACAGATGCGCGCGTTTGTCGGCGGCATCCATCAGCTTGCGGATGCTAGTCGACGCAGTCGCCACCACGGAAGGCGGCAGTGAGGCGGTGAAGACATAGGGGCGGCAGACGAGGCGCATGATCTCGAATTTGGGATGGTTGGAAACACAGAAACCACCCACCGTTCCTACGCTCTTAGAGAAGGTCCCGATGATGAAATCGACATCGTCGATCACGCCTGCATCTTCCACCACGCCGCGGCCGTTCTCGCCGATGAAGCCCATCGAATGCGCTTCGTCCACCAGCACCATCGCGCCGTATTTCTTGGCGACGGCGACCATTTCCTTTAGCGGCGCGATATCTCCGAGCATCGAATAGACGCCTTCAAGCACGACCAGCTTGCCAGCACCTTCGGGAATGCGGCGCAGGCGCTTTTCCATGGCCTCGACATCGTTGTGCTTGAACGGCACGACCTCGGCATTGCCCATCGCGCAGCCGTCCCAGATGCTGGCATGGCTGTCGATGTCGAGGACAATGTAGTCGCCCTTGCCCGCGATAGTGGAGATAATGCCGAGATTGGCCTGGTAGCCGGTTGAGAAGACCATCGCATGGTCCATGCCGTAGAATTCGCGCAGGGCCTCTTCGCATTCCTTGTGGCCCTGGTAGGTGCCGTTGAGGACGCGGCTGCCGGTAGTGCCCGAACCGAAGTTTGCCAGGGCCCGTTTTCCGGCCTCGATCACGTCTGGGTCGAAGGTCATCCCCATGTAGTTGTAGGTGCCGAGCAGGATGGTCTCGCGTCCGTTGCAGATCGCGCGGGTTGGCGAGAGCACCTTTTCCATCACCAGGTTGAACGGATCCTCGCGGCCCTGCGAAAGGAGGCCTTCACGAAGCGCAATGATGTCGTCGAACTTAGAAAAGAGGTCCCTATCGTCGCCTTCGAGCGCTTGGGGCTTGTCCGGCTGGAGAATGCCTTCGCTCATGAATTGGCCTGGAGCTTGTGCACTGCATTGACCAGCTGGCCGTAATTCTCGATCTCGGCCTGCTGGTTCATCGAGATGATGATATCGAATTCGTCTTCGATCTCGGCAACGAAATCCATCACTGTCAGGCTGTCGAATTCGAGATCCTTCTGGAAGGTCGTCTCGTCCTTGATCTCGATGCCCTTCTTGTTGAAGGGTTCGGCAAGTTCGCGGATTTTCGCGTCTACCTCTGCACGGTCCATGAGTGGGTCCAGTTCTTCAAAAATAAGCAGTGCGGCCCGCAGTGCTGCGGGTCTGAACGAATGGGGCGGCAAAGCGGTTTCCGGTGCCGCTTGTCAAGCGCGCAGCCGTTTCTCTCAATCGGAAAGCAGCTTGCGCACCGCGGCCATGAAGGGGCCGATCGACACCGGCTTGGCGAGATAATCCTCTGCGCCTGCATCGCGGATCCGCTCTTCGTCGCCCTTGCCGGCATAGGCGGTGACGGCGAGAACGGGTATGCTTTCCAGCGACTTGTCGGCCTTTAGCTGGGCGATCAGGTCGACCCCGCTCACATTCGGCAGTTGGATGTCCATGATGACCAGCTGCGGTTCGGATTTCTTCGCTGTGGCCAGAACATTACTTCCGTCGGAAACCGGCACCACCTCGTAACCGTTCGCCTTCAGCACGTCACAAAACAGCTTACGGTTGAGGTCGTTGTCCTCGACAACGAGGATTCTCTTTGCCACGGGGCCAGTCACTCCTGCGAATATGGATCGCGGGCTTAGGAGCAAGCGAAAGGGCTTTCAATTCCGGGACACGATAAATCGGCGGATCGAGACGGGCGCACGCCGGAGGTGTTCGCGCTGGAAGCGCTCGGCTGGGCGTTGACTGATGAAAAGCGCGCCGAGCGCCTGCTTTCACTGACGGGTCTCACCCCTGAACGACTGCGCCATGGTATCGACGACCGCAACGTTCAGGCCGCCGTCCTGGACTTTCTCGCAGGTCACGAGCCCGACCTTGTGGCCGCTGCCGATGCTCTGAATACCAAGCCTGAAACCCTTGTCGCTGCCGCGAAGGAATTGAATGCATGACCCGCCCCTTGATCATCTCCGACTGCGACGAGGTGCTGCTCTACATGGTCTCTCCATTCAGGGACTGGCTTGCCGAAACTCAGGGCGTCGAATTCCGCGTGAGCGGCAATGATTTTTCGCAGGCGCTGCGCTGGCAGGACAGCGGCGAGGTGCTGGAGCAGGAAGAAATCTGGCGCAAGCTAGGCCTGTTCTTCGACACCGAAATGCACCGGCAGGATCCCATCCCGGGCGCGATCGAGGGGATCAACGCGCTGGCCGAGGTAGCCGACGTGGTCATTCTCACTAATCTCGTCGACAAGCGGCAGGCGATGCGGACCGAGCAGCTTGCTGGCCACGGCCTCAATGCGCGGGTCTTCACCAACCAGGGCCCCAAGGGTCCGGCACTGCAGAACATCCTTCAGGAATATCGCCCGTCGAAGGCGATCTTCATCGACGATCTGGCGCAGCACCACCGGTCTGCGCGCGAAACGATTTCGGACATCACGACGCTCCACCTGTGCGGCGAACCCATGCTCGCTCCGCACATCGACTGCGCCCATACTTCGGGCCATGCCGATGCGCGGATCGACAGCTGGAACGAGGCACTGCCATGGCTGAGAGCGCAACTGGAGAAGGAAAACGCATGAACATCGAAGCCAAACTGGAAGAGCTGGGGATCACACTGCCCGAGGCGGCTGCACCCGTCGCTAGCTACCAGCCGCTCGTCGTGTCGGGCGGCACCGCCTATGTTTCGGGACAGCTGCCTTTCGTCGGTGGCAATCTGGTGACTGGCAAGCTGGGCCAGAACGTGACGCTGGAACGCGGACAGGAAGCGGCGCGCGCCTGCGGGTTGATGATCCTTGCGCAGCTGAAGGCCGCCGGCCTGCTCGAGCGGGTGGAAAAGATCGTCAAGCTGGGCGGCTTCGTCAGCAGCGTCCCAAACTTTACCGACCAGCCCAAGGTGGTGAACGGATGCAGCGACCTGATGGCCGAAGTATTCGGCGAAGCGGGACGTCACGCCCGTAGCGCGGTCGGCGTGCCGGTGCTCCCGCTCGACGCTGCAGTCGAGGTCGATGCGATTGTCGCTCTTCGCCCCGCTTGACCGGCTAATCGTTCACCCGTCCGATTCCGCGCGGGTCGGGTGGCTGCGCAATTGGACTTATGCCCACCGCGGCGTGCATGGGCCGGGCGTGCCCGAGAACTCGCTTGCTGGCTTCGCGCTGGCAGTCGATCGCGGTCTGGGCATCGAATGCGACATCCAGCGCAGCCGCGATGGCTGTGCCATGCTGGTCCACGACTGGGAGCTCGAACGGCTGACCGGCGTTAGCGGGCCGCTGGCCGCGCATAGCGCCGAGGAACTGGCGCACATCGCCTTTCTCGACAGCGAGCACAAGCTTGCGCGGCTTGATGACCTGCTGCCCATAGTCTGCGGGCAGGTGCCGATCCTAATCGAGATTAAATCGCGCCGACGCTATGACGTGAAGCAAAGCTGCCGCGCTGTGGCGAAGGCGCTCGAAAACTATGCCGGGCCGCACGCGGTGATGAGCTTCGATCCGCGCGTATGCGTGTGGTTCGCGAAACATTCCCCGCAGACGGTCCGCGGCCTTGTGATCCGCGAGGACGAGGCCGGGATGACGCAGAAGGCATGGCAGCGACATATGGTGCTGTGGGTCGCGAAGCCCGAATTTGTTGCTTATCATGTCGCCGCCTTGCCCAGCTTGATGGTCTCCTCGCTCCGTTCGCGCGGCATCCCCGTCCTGACTTGGACGGTGGATACGCCCGCCAACCGCGCCAGCGGCCTGGCGCATGCAGACGCTCTGATCGCCGAGGGAGAAGGCTTGGCGTGAGCGGGGAAGGGCTAGCCGCGCGAATCGCCGGGTCGGTCGGCTCGATCGATGCCGCAGCCTGGAATGCGCTGGCGGGCGACAATCCCTTCGTCTCTCACGAATTCCTGACCGCGCTGGAAGATTCGGGCAGCGTGGGACCGGGCACCGGCTGGCAGCCCGTCCCACTGGTGATCTCGTCCGAAGGCGGCCCGCCGCTTGCCGCCATGCCCGCCTATGCCAAGGGGCACAGCCAAGGCGAATACGTCTTCGATCACGGCTGGGCCGATGCCTATGAGCGGGCCGGGGGGAGCTATTATCCCAAGCTCCAGATCTCCGTACCATTCACCCCCGCCACGGGGCCTCGCCTGCTACTGTCTGACCCGGCGCTGTCAGCGCCGCTCTTGTCGGCGGCCGGACAGCTTTGCCTGCAGCACGGATTCTCTTCCGCCCATGCCACTTTCATCGATCCGAATCAGGTCCCGCTGTTCGAGCAGGCAGGATGGCTGCTGCGAAGCGATATACAGTTCCACTGGATCAATCAGGGCTTCGCGAGTTTCGAGGATTTCCTAGGCACGCTGACCTCGCGCAAGCGCAAGGATTTGCGCAAGGAACGAGCCGCCGCTCAGGAGGGGCTCAAGATCGTCCGGCTGATAGGAGATGCCATCCGGCCCGAACACTGGGATGCCTTCTGGCACTTCTACCAGGACACCGGCGCCCGCAAATGGGGCCAGCCCTACCTGACCCGCGAGACCTTCGACCTGCTGGGGGGACGGATGGGCGAAAAAATCGTGTTGGTACTGGCGATGGAAGACGGCAAACCTATTGCCGGGGCGCTCAACTTCGTCGGCGGTGAGGTAATTTACGGGCGCTATTGGGGCTGCAGGAAACAGGTCCGTTTCCTGCATTTCGAGTTGTGCTATTATCAGGCCATCGACCTGGCGATTGAGCGAGGCCTATCCCGCGTCGAGGCGGGCGCCCAGGGTGGGCATAAGCTGGCCCGAGGGTACGAACCCGTGGAGACCGTTTCTGCCCACTGGATCGCCGATCCCGGATTCCGCTCGGCGGTGGCGGATTTCCTCGAGCGCGAGCGCGAAGGCGTGGCCGCCGATCGCAATTATCTCGAGCGTCGAACGCCTTTCCGCAAAGGGACGTGATTCAGGCAACCTTGCGCGTACCGTGCGCCAGCCACTCGCGCGCACGGCGCTGGGCTTCAGCGATTTCACGTGCGGTCATCTCATCCGACACGTCAGCGCGGCACCAGGCCGCTTCCTCGTGTCCCTTCGATGCTGCGATATTAAACCATTTGTGGGCTTCGATCATGTCGGCGGTGCAACCATGACTGCCAGTCGAAAAGGCGACCCCCAGATCGTAGAGCGCATCGAGACTGCCCTGTTCGTACTCACACAGATATTCGTGGATGGTGACAATTGCTTCGTCGCTCTGCTCGATACGGCCTGCGCCGCCTTCAATGGCCTTGAATTGCATGTTCGAAACTCCCCCATTTCAGATCCGGCCCCCGCCGGCGAAGCCCAAGTTCGCCTTTTATGGTCAATAAATAGTTAACGGCGAATAGCGTCGAACAGCGCCGGCCTATTTCGGTGGTCTGCGCTTAATCTGTCACAGGCTATGGGACTTTTTGGAAAGCCGCTTGCGGGCATTCTGCCGCGCTTCTATAGGCCGCGCCATCGGAGCGCCCCAGGTGCCGGAAATATCCGGGCCAGCGGGAAGGGCGGCACTCCGTGCAAAAGAGTTGGGAAGAAGGGTACCACACTCAATGGCCACTACGGCTTCGAACGTTTCGGAAAAGCTCGCTAAGGCGAAGGCTGCCGTTGACCCTGACTATGTTCCATCGGATGACGAAGAATACATGGGGGAACGGCAGCTTGATTATTTCCGCATGCTGCTACTCGACTGGAAGAAATCGATCCACGATGCTGCTGGCCAGACACTGCAATCACTTCAGGATGGCCCTATCCGCGAACCCGACCTGAATGACCGGGCCTCTTCGGAAACAGACTGGGGTATCGAACTGCGCACACGCGATCGCCAGCGCAAGCTTATCTCGAAAATCGACTCTGCACTGCGGCGGATCGACCAGGGCGAATACG
>CAYPGL010000027.1:7719-11986 GCA_964410035.1 uncultured Qipengyuania sp.
AGCGCCTGATCGCACGCCCGGTGGCGACCATGACGGTCGAGGCGCAGGAAGCACACGAGCGCCGTGAGAAAATTTCGCGCGACGATTGAACGACCTTCGCCAGAAGTTAGCGGATTAACCTTCTTCGCCAACCATTGGTTATCATCCTAAGCGTAGCCCTCTTGCAAATGGGGGCAGGACGCGACCGGGATCGATAACAACGGGAAGCGAAGGGTTATGACTGCAATCGATACGCGCAATCTGAAACGCGACAGCCTTTTTCTGATAGCCGAAGTGAGGCTAGAGGGGGCTCTCCAGAGCGAGAGAGTCAAGGTTCGCAACCTCTCCGATGGCGGCATGATGGTCGAAGGCGAACTGATTGCCTCGGCCGGGCAGCGCGTTGTCGTCACCCTCAAGAAGATCGGCGAAGTCGGCGGCGTAGTGGCGTGGAGCCAGAGCGCGCGGGTCGGGATTTCTTTCGACGAACAGATTGATGCCGGGCTCGTGCGAACCAACCTCGTAGGCGAAATGGCCGAGGCACCCCGGTATGCCCGCACAGTGGTCGCACCGGCTACGCATATCTGGGGCGTTCGCCAGGTCTGATCGGCGCGCTTGATCATGAACGCGGCGCTGCTTCGTCTGGTTCATGCGCTGCCCAACTCCGGTTCTTCTGATTACTGCCTTGCTGGGAGCATGCAGTGCCGGCGCGGACGATGGGGTTGTCGACGTTGCCTATATCGGCACCGCCGCATCGTTGTTTTCATCGGATCAGGAACTGAACGAGGGGGCGCAGCTAATGCGTTCCGCCCAGCGGCAGGGCCTCGTGCGCCTGAACGCGCAGGGCGAAGTGGTTCCCGGACTGGCCGAACGCTGGATCGTGACCGACGACGGGGAAAGCTACATCTTCCGGATCAGGGAATTTGACTTGCCAGGCGGAACGCGCCTGACGGCGCAGGCCGCGGCCGATAGCCTCGAGCGCACGATCGACCAACTGGAGGGCACCAGTCTTGGTTTCGATCTGGAAAAGGTACGCGATATACGCGCGATGACAGGGCGGGTCATCGAGATACGCCTGCGCAGCCCGATGCCGGGCTTCCTCAGCCTGCTTGCCCAGCCTGAACTGGGCGTCGCCCTGCGCAATGCCGATGCGGGCCCCATGGTAGCGAACCTGGACGATGGGGCGGCCGTGCTGCAGCCATTGCCGCCCGAACAGCGCGGCCTGTCCGCGCAGGACGATTGGGACGACCTGGTCCGCGCCGTGCGCATAAGCCCTCTCGCGCCGCAGGCGGCAGTCCGCTCATTTGCGCAGGGGCAGGTCGACGTTCTCCTTGGCGGACGGCTCGAGACGCTGCCACTCGCCATTACCGGAGCACTCTCGCGCGGCACGGTTCGAGTCGATCCGGCGATCGGGCTTTACGGACTTAATGTGGTGCGTCTCGAAGGCTTTCTCGCCTCGGCGACAAATCGCGAGGCACTGGCGCTGGCGATTGATCGGCTCACATTGCTCCAGCAGTTCAATCTTGCCGGCTGGACCGGATCGAACCGGATCGTGGCCGATGGCATGCCGGGCGACGATGGTACGGTTGGCGAACGGTGGCAGGATCTCTCGCTGGAACAGCGGCGTGCGCGCGCCTCCTCGATCGTACAGCAATGGGAAAGCGCGGCCGGTAGCGATGTCACGCTCGCCATCGCCTTGCCGCCCGGTCCCGGTTCTGACCTTCTCTTTGCCGCCCTCGCACGCGATCTTACGGCGATCGGGGTCGATCTTGAGAGGGTTCAAAGCGCAGAAGATGCGGACCTCACCCTGCGCGATACAGTCGCGCGCTATCCCGGCGCGCGCTGGTTTCTGAACCAATTCAATTGCGAAATTTCAGCGCCGGTCTGTTCGGCAGACGTGGACTTCCTTGTCCAGCTGTCGGTCGATGCAGCGAACCCGGCGGAAGAAGCTTCGTACCTTTCCGAAGCGGAGCAGACGCTCACCGCGACCAACCTGTACATTCCTTTGGGCGCTCCAATCCGCTGGTCGCAAGTGCGTGCGGGGGTCGAGGGCTTCTCGGAGAACACCTGGGCTTTCCATCCCTTGTTCCCGCTAAGTCGCGCTCCCATCTAGCCGTTATGGAAGATAATCGTCTCACGCCGCTCGAACCGGACCGCACCAGCGATCAGTCCGCAAACGATCCCGGTGTCCGACCATTACGGTTCGATTTTCCCACAGGCAGCGATCCGCAATCGGTCCGCCGCCGGGTGGAGGCGATGGAAATGATCCTCGAACGGAGCATGGTGCTGCCCGGGACCAACTACCGCATCGGCCTCGACACTATCGTCGGTCTCGTGCCGGTGTTCGGCGATATCGTAACCGCCGTGATGGGCAGCTACATCGTCTGGGAAGCGCGCAATCTCGGCCTGCCGAAATGGAAGCTGTGGCACATGATGGGCCGCGTGGGTCTCGATACCGCGGTGGGCGCGGTGCCGCTGGTGGGCGACGCCTTTGACCTCGTCTACCGTTCAAACACGAAGAACCTGAAGACGATCAGGAAGCATCTCGACAAGCATCATCCGCAGACCCGGGTTATTCACCAGTAGTTTGCGCGCGGCGTATTGCACGCTAGGGCGACGGGCATGGCTTCCGACGTTACCTATTCGAGCTATCTCGATCTCGACCGCATCCTGTCAGCCCAGCATCCGGCCAGCGATGCGCACGACGAAATGCTGTTCATCATCGTCCATCAGGCCAGCGAGCTGTGGCTCAAGCTTTGCCTCCACGAACTGGAGGAAGCCCGGACGTGCATTCAGCAGGACCGGCTGCGTCCCGCCTTTAAGATGCTCGCCCGCGTGGCGCGTGCGCAGGGTCAGCTCATCCAGAGCTGGGACGTGCTCAGCACGATGACCCCGCATGATTATTCGACCATCCGTCCCTTCCTCGGCGGATCGAGCGGATTCCAGAGCGCGCAGTACCGGATGATGGAATTCCTCCTTGGCGGGCGCAATCCTGACATGATCACCATGCACGAAGCGACGCCCGAAGTGGCTGAGGGGCTGCGCGAAGAGCTCTCCCGCAAGAGCATCTATGCCGAGGCCATCGCACTGCTGGCGCGGCGCGGGCTCGATATCCCGGCGGAAATCCTCGAGCGTGATCACGGCATCGCGTGGGAGCATTCTCCGGCAGTCGAGGCGGCCTGGGCGCAAATCTACCGCGATCCCAAGGAATACTGGGACCTTTACGAATTGGCCGAAAAGCTGGTCGATCTGGAATACCACTTCCAGCGCTGGCGCTTCGGGCATCTCAAGACGGTCGAACGGATCATCGGCTTCAAAAAGGGCACTGGCGGGACCCCGGGTGTGCCCTATCTCGCGGGCGTGCTGAAGGCCGCTTTCTTCCCCGAACTTCTCAGTGTTAGGACGGCCCTGTGAGCAGTTGGAGGAGCAAACGCCGCATCTGGGATATCAGCCAGGTGCTGCGCCCGGGCCTGCCCGTCTGGCCGGGGGACACCGCTTTCGGTTTCGAGCGAACTTGGCGGATGGACGAAGGCTCGCCCGTCAATGTTGGCCGGATGACCATGAGCACGCATTCGGGCACCCATGCCGATGCGCCGCTGCACTATGCGCAAGACGGGCTCGACGCAGCCAGCATGGAGCTCGACCCCTATATCGGAACCTGTCTCGTGGTCGATGCGCGCGGCGTGAACGGCGAGGTCGACGTGGCCGACCTGCCGCAAATTGAAAGCGTGGACCGCGTGCTGTTCCGCACCTGGGACGCGTTTCCGCATGACACATGGCGCAGCGACTGGCTGCCGATCTCATTCGAAACGGTCGAATGGCTCGCGCTGCAGGGCGTCAAACTGATCGGCACCGATGCGCCCAGCGTCGATCCGCAGGAGAGCAAGACGATGGATGCGCACCACGCGGTGCTGAAGCACGACATGCGCATCCTCGAAGGGCTGGTGCTCGATGATGTGAAGGAGGGGCGCTACGAACTGATTGCGCTCCCGCTGAAAGTCGGCGGCGGCGATGCCGGGCTGTGCCGTGCAATCCTGCGGGAGCTTGTGTGATGCTCGACCGGGCAAGAGTACTCGATGCGGGCGATCCGCTGGCGGAATATCGCGAACGCTTCCTCGTGCCCCAAGACGTGATCTATCTCGATGGCAATTCCTTAGGCTGCCTGCCCAAGGAGACCCCGGCGCGGATCGAACAGGTAGTGCGTGAAGAGTGGGGGCAGGACCTCATCCGCAGCTGGAACAGCGCCGGCTGGATCGACATGCCCGTGCGCGTCGGAGCCAAGATCGCGCCG